>CAZJID010000052.1:0-14287 GCA_964545945.1 uncultured Dehalococcoidales bacterium | reverse complement strand
TAACCTTTTACGTCAAAATTTAACGACTTTTTAACCTTTGTCTTGATAGAATTCCCCTAAAGAAAGGTAGTATGACTGTAGACACCGAAAGAGTCAGGATATTTGATGCCTGCCAGAACAAAGTTATTTATGTGGGCAGAATGGTTAAAACCGACGCTGAGTGGAAGAAACTGTTGACACCCGAGCAGTACCAGATAACCACCAAAAAGGGCACGGAGCACCCGTTCACCTGTGCCTTCGAAGAGGTTAAGGAATCGGGTATTTTTAAATGTGTCCGCTGCGGCACCGATTTGTTCCGGTCGTCGACCAAGTTTGAATCGGGTACGGGCTGGCCTAGCTTCTACGAGCCGGTCTCGGACTTGAATATCAGACTGATATCAGATTTCAGCCTGGGGATGAACCGGACGGAAGTACTCTGCGCAAGGTGTGATTCTCATCTGGGCCATGCCTTTAACGACGGACCGCCGCCTACGGGCATGCGCTACTGTATGAACGGGTTTGCGCTGAAGTTCGTCAAGGATGAGAAGGCTGGATGAACAAAGAAAAGTCAAATGGACATGTGCCCGAGGGTATGGAGCTGGCCACGATGGCAGGCGGCTGCTTCTGGTGTCTGGAGGCAGTTTTCAACGAAGTGAAGGGTATACAGAAGGTTGTTTCCGGGTACTCCGGTGGCGCCGCCGATAAACCGACTTACGCACAGGTTTGCAGTGGGGTTACGGGACATGCCGAATCGGTGCAGCTAAGCTACGACCCTAAAGTTATTTCATTTAGAGAGATACTGGCTATTTTCTTTTCGGTTCACGACCCAACGACTCTGAACAGGCAGGGGGCCGACGTGGGCACGCAGTACCGGTCAGCTATCTTTTACCATAACGAGCGGCAGAAGGCCGACGCCAATGAGGCGATCAAGCAGCTGAACGCTTCGGGAGAGTGGAAGGCGCCCGTGGTGACACAGGTGGAACCTTTCAGGAGTTTCTATCCGGCTGAGGAATATCACCATAATTACTACGCTAGGAACCAGGAGGCGCCGTACTGCAGCGTGGTGATAGCTCCCAAACTGGACAAGTTCCGGAAGAAATACATTAAAAAATAGAAAAGGCAAGGTCCACCATTTTCGAAGGGTGAATCATTATTCTTCAGGATGTTTAATATTCCGCTATGGTTCGACAGGCTCACCATGAGCGAATTATGCTGCCGTACTAATACATCATGCCTTATCCACTTTTTCATAGGGGATAACTGACAGCCAATTACTTTGAAGAATCACCACCGCGGGCTCTGGCGGCTTTCTTTTCTTCCTCGTTCAGCAGGCAGCCGCTTTCACAGGCGGGGCTGCAGACGCCGTCACAGGGTTCGATGTGTACTATGACGTCGACGTCGTGCGGAAAATGAGCTTTGAAATCACCTACTATTTTGTCGCCGATGCTGTGCGATTCGGCCACCGTTAAATTTGAGTCCAGTGCCAGGTGCAGGTTAATAAAGCGCGTCGAGCCGGCTTTTCGCGTGCGGAGCCGGTGGAAAGAGCGCACCGTAGGGTACAGGGAAGAAAGATAATTTTCCATCCATTCTTTTTCTTCGGTCGGTATGCTCCGGTCGACGAGGTCTTCGATGGCGTGCCGGGTGAGGTCATAGGCGGCATGGACGATGAGACCGGCCACGGCAATGGCAGCCACGGGGTCTATCCAGTTCAAGTTAAGGCCTGGGAATAAATAGGCGCCTAGCCAGATAATAAAAAGGCCTGCCATAACGCCGGCAGAAGTATAAACATCCGTTCTCAGATGCCAGCCGTCAGCAATCAAGGCCGGTGAATCTGTCTCCCTCCCAATTTTGAACAATTGCCGGGATATAACCAGATTGGCGATGGTAGAAATAAGCATGACCCCCACACCCCAGCCGATAGTTTCCAGCGGCCGTGGGTGTATCAGCTTTTGCACAGCTTCGTAGATAATCCAGATGGCGGCGACGAAGATCAGTATCGCTTCAACGCCGGCGGAGATGTTCTCCACCTTGGTGTGCCCGAAGGGATGCTCTTCATCAGCCGCTTTGCCTGCTATCCTGACGGCGAAAAAGGCAATAAGAGCAGCCACCAGGTCCATGCCGGAATGGATGGCTTCGGACAGCACGGAGACGGAGCCGATGAGTATGCCGACGGTGGCCTTGAACAGCACCAGCACCGTATTCGAGATCACGGAGAGCCCGGCTACCCTGGACTTTTTTCTTTGTTCACTCATAGCTATAAAAAATCCCGCAGGACACTCAGTCCCACGGGAATAAAAGCCCGTTGCCGTGTTTAAGCCCGACTGCGTCCCGTTGTTGCAGGGACCGCCTGCTCCAAGTGTTTTTCTTGATTATAAATAACGATTTTTATTCTGTCAATCAACGAAAATCGAAGGTCAAAAGTTAAAAATCAAGATTACATGTAAGAAAGAAATAAATTCGCTACGAGGATGTTTTGTTGATCGGGATATTTTTGACTCACGTTATGGCGTTTTCGATGAGCTCAATGCGGCAGGCTTTGCCGTTGGAGTCGAGCTCTACGGCGATAAAGTCTATGCGCCATGACTCGGGCAGGTCCCGGTGCTCGGACATGTAGGTCAATGCCGACGAGATGAGTTTCTCTTTTTTGGCGAAGGTCACGGACTCCTCGGGGCTACCGAAACCGGTGCTGGCCTTGGTGCGGACTTCGACGAAGACGAGGTAGTCTTTTTTACGGGCAATGATGTCGATTTCGCCTTCCCTGGAGCGGAAGTTGGAACCAATGATTTTGTAGCCTTTCTTTTTGAGAAAGTCCCTGGCCAGCTTCTCGCCGATATCACCGAGTTCTTTGCGCTTCATTTCTTTTGGGTGGCCTCTAGTACCGGTGAGAAGGAATGGCGGTGTATGGGCGAAGGGCCGTTTTTCAGCAGACAGGATAAGTGCATTTTGGTGCCGTAGCCTTTATGGTCGGCCAGACCGTAGCCCGGGTGCAGCCGATCGAGGTCGACCATAATCCGGTCGCGGGTAACCTTGGCGATGATCGAGGCGCAGGCGATGGACAGGCAAAGTTTATCGCCATGGACTATCGGCTTTTGCGAGATGCGCAGCTGCGTCAGGCGCAGGAAGTCTATCAGCAGAAAATCGGGAGGAGTGGCGAGTTGCTCGACGGCATGGCACATTGCGATTTTAGTGGCGTTGACTATACCGATAACATCGATGGTCTGCGGTGCAATGATGCCCACGCTGACAGCAACGGCGTCCTTTTTAATAATGTAGAAAAGAGACTCGCGTCTGGGTGCGGGCAGCTCTTTGCTGTCACGTACCAGCTTGAGCCACTTGAAGCGGGGGGACGGCGGCAGGATAACAGCGGCGGCGACTACCGGGCCGGCCAGAGCACCGCGCCCGGCCTCATCTACACCGGCAATAAATCGATAGCCTTCAGTGCTAAGTCCGTTTTCCTCAAGTAGTGTCGGAGGTTCGGTCGCAGGCTTTTTAGTTTTCAATTGTGCCTCCGCCCAGGACTTCGTCTTCTTTATAGAATACCACGGCCTGGCCCGGTGTGACAGCGGGCTGAGCCTGTTTGAATTTAATTTCGACCCTGCCGGGTAGCGGGTAGAGTGTGGCCGCCGCATACGGCGATCTGTACCGTATCTTGACGGTTACTTTCACTGGTTCAGCAGGTGGTTTGCCTGATATCCAGCTTACCTCGGAGGCGGTAAGCCGGGAACGGCAAAGTTCTTCCTTGGGGCCGACTATTAACCGGTGTTTGTCCGCGTCTATTCCGGTTACGTAGATGGGTTCGGCGATAGCCAAGCCTAGGCCGTGCCTTTGCCCCACGGTGTAAAAAATGGTCCCTTTATGCTGGCCCAGCACCGTGCCGCGGCTGTCAACGATTTCACCGGGAGTTGAGGCTATATACCGGCTTAGAAAACTGCCATAGTCGGAGGAGATGAAGCAAATGTCCTGGCTGCCGGGTTTGCTGGCGGCGGGCAGACCTTTTTGTGCAGCCAGTTCGAATACCTGCGATTTGGTGTAACCGCCCAGTGGAAACAGTACACGGCTGAGCTTGTCCTGCCCTAAGGTATACAATACATAAGACTGGTCTTTACCGGCGTTGATTCCCTTCAGCAGGTGGTAGTTCTTACCGTGGTGTTCGACCCTGGCGTAGTGACCGGTGGCTAAGTAATCTGCGCCCAGCGCCAGGGCACGGTCGAGAAGGCAGCCGAATTTTATATGCCGATTACAGGCGATGCACGGGTTAGGCGTCCGGCCGAGGACGTATTCACGGCAGAAATAGTCGATTACATGTTGATTGAACTCATGTTCCAGGTCGACGAAGTGAAATGGTATGCCCAGCATACGGCAGATATTTTCGGCATCGTAAATGTTGTCGGCTGAAGGGCAGGTCTCCCTATCTTCCGACAACAGGCCCATGGTCATGCCGATGACCTCATAGCCGGCTTCCTGGAGGAGACAGGCGGCTATCGAGGAATCGACGCCCCCGCTCAGAGCTACCGCTACGCGTTTCCTGGACATGACCTTAATCTGCCTTTAAATTGCACGCCGGTTTTTATTACTGGTGTAGCTTCTCGACATAGTCAGAACGAAACACAGGTAACCGTCTCAGAATTACACGGGAGTAACCGGCAATGACAGGTGCTGATTATACGCCAACGCTGCTGAAAAACGCTACTTGAGAACTTTCCGTAACTGCAGCATAGGTTTAATGTTGTTCCAGATGATTTTGCCGATTTCGGAGCGGGGCAGGGTACCGTCTACTATCAGCCAGCGCTCAGGCTCCGCGGCAGCCATCTCCAGATAGCCGTCCCTGACTTTGCGGTGAAAAGCGATTTCTTCGGCTTCGAAGCGGTCTTGTGAGGGTGAAGTTTTACGGCTAAGGCCGGTGTCAGCGGGTATATCCAGCAATATAGTGAGATGCGGCTTAACATCCCCGGTAGCCAGGTCGTTGATCTCTTCGATGGTCTCCAGATTAAGCCCGCGGCCGTAGCCCTGATAAGCCATAGTGGAATCCGAGAAGCGATCGCAGATAACCATCTTGCCCTGCTCCAGGCCGGGGCGGATGACTTCGTCGACGATTTGGGCCCGGCAGGCAGCAAATAGAAACAGTTCGGAAAGAGACGATATTTTGTCCTGTAGCCTTCTTTTGAGCACGTACCTCAAGCGGTTGCCAAGGGTCGTGCTGCCCGGCTCGTGTGTCAGCAGGGCGGGTATGCCCCGCCTAACAAGCCTTTGCCACAAAGCCCTGGCCTGCGTGCTCTTACCGCAACCTTCGCTGCCTTCTAAGGTGATAAATAGGCTCAAAAATTATCTCCCGTCGATGTTTGGGTTCACGTTAGCCTTTAACTATCTGGACTCTTCGCCGGGGCTCTTTGCCCAGGCTGTGCGATACCAGGCCGTGGCGTTCAGCCACCAGATGCTGCAAACGCCGGATATAGGCGTTCTGAGGGCTCAGTTCTACCGGTCCTTTGCCCTCTTTTACCTGGCTGATGGCCTGCTCGGCTTCCGCCATGGCTGAACCCGGACCTTCCTGCTGCCGGGTGAATATAGTGTCGAGGCATTGCCTTAACTGCGGCAGGTTGTTACTCTTGACGGCATAAATGGGAATGCCGGCCATTTCGGCATCTATTATCTTCTGCGGCTTGCGGCGGTAGTAGTTCTTGGCGGTGAGCAGCAGGTTGCTCTGCTTGAGGTCGCCTGTTATCTCCAACGTAGCTCCTCTTTCTCTGGCAGCCTGTTCCAGCTTGGAGCGGTTAATGCCGAAAAGATATATCCTGGGTATTTCCTTCGCCGGCATGGCCTCCTTCTTCTTTGCCGCGGGCGAGGTCGTCACTTTGTCCCGCTTGACCTCGCCGCCTTCGTCGAACCAGCGAATTTCGGTATCCGCCTGCCTGCCTTGCAGAATGGCGTCTACCGCCTGACCGACGTCAGGGTGGACGTTGACCCTATCCCGTTCTAACATCTCGACAACGATATCGAAAGTAGGGGGCGCCTTGCGTTCTAGAACGGACTTCTGGGTATGCCGGCGGCGCGCTTCCTCGTCACCGAGGGTAACCGTCTGAATGCCGCCGACAAGGTCGGATAATGTTGGGTTCAACATTAAATTCTCCAGCGTATTGCCGTGGGCGGTGCCGATAAGCTGGACGCCGCGCTCGGCGATAGTGCGGGCGGCCTCCGCTTCCAAACTGGTGCCGATTTCATCGATAATGATGACCTCTGGCATGTGATTTTCCACCGCTTCTATCATGACGGCGTGCTGCATGGTAGGGGTGGGCACCTGCATCCGTCTCGCATGGCCTATGGCCGGGTGCGGGATATCGCCATCGCCGGCGATCTCGTTCGAGGTATCGACGACGATCACTCTTTTTCTGAAATCATCGGCCTGGACCCGCGCCACCTCTCGGAGCATAGTTGTCTTGCCGATGCCGGGCCGGCCGAGCAGTAGAACGCTTTTGCCCGACTCGACCAGGTCCTGGATTATTTTTACAGTGCCGAAGACGGCCCGGCCCACCCGTAGGGTCAAACCGACGATCCTTCCTTCACGGTTGCGCATGGCCGAGATGCGGTGCAGCGTTCGCTCGATTCCGGCGCGGTTGTCGCCGCTGAAGCAGCCTATACGGGAGACGACATGTTCGATATCCGCATCGGTGACCTCGGTATGGCTGAGAACTACCTCCCTGTGAGGATAGCGGGCTTCAGGCGGACGCCCCAGGTCCAAGACTATTTCCAGTAATTCGCCGTTGTCGGGTTGCTGCAGAAGCGCCTGGCGGATGTGCAGCGGCAGGACACCGAGCAGGGCATCTAAATCGTCAGCGACTACTCTTTGCAAGCACCATCTCCTGCAACTATATCGAGAAAATACTTGTGCAACCTGGTATCGCCGGTCAGTTCCGGATGGAAGGCGCAGGCCAGTATCTTGCCCTGCTTAACCGCTACCGGCTTCCCGTTTAGTTGACATAAGACTTCAACATTGCTATCGGCTTTTTCTATTATAGGCGCCCGGATGAAGACACCGTGGAAGGCGCCGTTGTGCAGGGCGGGTATTTTGAGGTCGGCCTCGAAGCTATCCACCTGCCTGCCGAAGGCATTGCGTTTGACCTCGATGTCCATCATGCCGATGGTCTCCAGTTTTAAATTGGGAACTTTTTTGGCCAGAAGAACCAGGCCAGCGCAGGTACCGAAAATGGGGAAGCCTTTTTTAGCCAGCCGGCGTATCGGCTCTAGCAGGCCGTAGTCGGACAGGAGTTTGGCGATGGTGGTGCTTTCGCCGCCGGGTATGATCAGAGCATCCAGGTCTTCGAGCTCGGAGGGTAAACGTACGGGGACGGCTTCAGTGCCCAAGTCAGATAGCATCTGTATATGTTCAGTCACGGCTCCCTGCAGAGCCAGGACACCAATTTTCACGTTACCAGCCTCTGGTGGCCAATAGTTCTTCCGGCGGTATGGTCTTTATATCCCGCCCGGGCATGGGCACGCCCAGGGACTTGGAGACCTCGGCTATTATCGCCGGGTCCTGATAATGGGTGGTGGCCTTAACGATGGCTTTGGCCCTCGGCGCCGGGTCGCTCGACTTAAATATGCCGGAGCCGACGAAGACGCCTTCGGCACCGAGCTGCATCATGAGCGCGGCGTCTGCCGGTGTGGCCACACCACCCGCAGCGAAGTTGACCACAGGCAGTTTACCCGTATTGTGAATCTCCAGCACCAGCTCTAGGGGAGCGCCCAAATTTTTGGCTTCGGTAGTAAGCTCATCAACGGGCAGAGCCTGAAGCCGATGAATGCCGTCGTGGACGGCGCGCATGTGCCGGACAGCTTCCACGATATTACCGGTGCCGGCCTCGCCCTTGGTGCGAATCATGGCAGCTCCCTCGGCAATGCGGCGCAGCGCCTCGCCTAATTCACGGCAGCCGCAGACAAAGGGCACTTTGAAATCGTGTTTCCAGATGTGATGGCTCTCGTCGGCGGGAGTCAGTACCTCTGATTCGTCGATGTAGTCGACTCCGAGCGCTTCCAGAACCTGAGCTTCGACAAAGTGGCCTATGCGGCATTTGGCCATTACGGGAATGCTTACTGCTTTCATTATAGCAGTGACAACGGTGGGGTCGGCCATGCGCGCCACTCCGCCGGCAGCTCTGATATCAGCCGGCACGCGTTCCAATGCCATAACGGCGCAAGCGCCGGCATCCTCGGCGATCTTGGCGTGCTCGGGCGTGACCACGTCCATGATAACGCCGCCCTTCAACATCTGGGCTAAACCGCTTTTAACTTTCCAGGTACCAGTATCCATTTTGCTCATAGCATATTCTACAACGGTTTATTGTCTCTAGCAAATTCAAAATAGCCACTATTTACGTATTAGAATTATAGCACCTGCGGCGGGTGAAATGATAATGGATAATACAGGATAAAGATTCTTGTAATTTTCTGTGAAAGGCATTGTCTTTAACGTCGATGAGTCATATAATTGTTGGCAACTGGTTTTTAGGAGAGGTATGCAGCAGGTAATTCAGTGTCCCAGGTGCGGTACGTCTAACTACTGGGGGCAGCCGTACTGTGCGGGCTGCGGCTCACCCCTGACCACGGCATGCCCCCGCTGTGGTGCCTGGATGCCTTCGGCGTCCGGGTTTTGTACCAACTGCGGGGCGCAGTTCGGACAAGCACCGATGCAGCCTCCTTTTCAGTCCCCAGCACAGCCGGCAAAACAGCACAAGCCGACGTCGGGCTGGGCGAAATTGGGAACGGTACTATTCGTGCTGGGCGTGCTATGCATCATCGGGGGGCCGGTGCTTATTATGCTCAGGCCGGAGGCGGAGCAATCGACGTCGCTGCTGATAAAGGTGCTTGCCGGTGGTGGGTTGGGGCTGCTTATCGGTCTGCCGCTGATGTTTAAAGGATAATTCTACCTGCCAATCTAATTCCTCAAGCCGATTTTCAGGCTGCTTCGCCAGCTTATGCTATAATCCCCGATGTGAAGATACTGGGCATCGAGACGTCGTGCGATGAGACCGCGGCGGCAGTAGTCGAAGACTCGGAAAACATTCTGTCTAACATTGTCTCATCTCAGGTGGATATACACCGCCGCTATGGCGGTATTGTCCCCGAGGTGGCTTCTAGGCAGCATCTGATAACCATTTTACCGGTGCTGGAAAGCGCCATGACTGGGGCCAAAGTAAGCTGGCAGGATATAGGCGCCGTAGCTGTGACCGTAGGGCCGGGTCTGGCCGGATCATTGCTGGTCGGCGCGAATGTGGCCAAGTCTATATCATTGGCTTATGGGCTGCCGCTTATCGCTGTCAACCACCTAGAGGCCCATATCTATGCCAACTGGCTGAATAACGATAAACCCGTTTTCCCCTGCCTCTGCCTCATCGTTTCGGGGGGTCACAGCGATTTGGTGCTGATGACCGGTCACGGGCGGTTCGAGAAGCTGGGACGGACCAGGGATGATGCCGCGGGCGAGGCTTTCGATAAAGCGGCCAGGATTTTGGGGCTCGGTTATCCCGGCGGCCCGGCCATCGAAAAAGCTGCGTCAGGGCGCGAGCCTTCGTTTCCTTTACCCCGCGCCTGGCTCAAGGGTACGGACGATTTCAGTTTCAGCGGCCTTAAGACAGCGGTGCTACATCTAGCCAGTGACAATGATTTTTCAGACCCGATGCGTGCGGCTGAGGCGGCAGCCAGCTTTCAGCAGGCGGTGGTCGACGTTCTGACCGCCAAGACCATCCAGGCCGCGGAGAGATTGGGTGTAAAGCAAATATTGTTGTGCGGCGGCGTGGCGTCAAACCAAGTCCTGCGTGACGCCTTCTCCGGTAGCTCACCGGTGCCTGTGCTGATACCGCCGCCAAAGCTGTGTACGGATAACGCCGCCATGGTAGCTGCCTGCGGTTGCTACAGTTTTCAGCGTGGTAAAATAGGTGGCCGGGATGTCGACGTCGTGCCGGGCCTCAGCTTGGGCTAGAAGCTACGGGGCATCTGGAGCAATTACGCTGTCTGCAGTAAGTGTTGAAAAGGTGTATTAGCCCTTGCTGCTGGCAGGCAGAGAGCCGTGTATCATGTCTCAGACCCAGTTGCTGCTTCATATGTCGGGTCAATTCGTTGTCTCCCCGTCCCGGATAGCGGCGGTAAATCTCCCCGGCTTTCTTTCTGAGTTTGAAGTCCGAGTCCAGTTCACCGTATGCAGCGGCGAAGGGCAGCACCGTGTTCAGGACTATGGCCGAGGCTTTTTCGAAGCCGATAAGCGCCGAGGCTCTCCCTGTAGATATGCCGAAATCGAAATGGTTTTGCCAGTAGCCCCGTACAGTCACAGCCAGACCGTTTTCCAGCCAGCGGTGTTCCGTGCCTATGGGGGACTGCTCGACCAGGTTCAGCATGCCGCTGGCGAGACCAGGCTGACGGTAACGATTGATGAGGTAGCCCAGGGCGATGAGGCGACGGATGGGAAAGTTGTCCGGCCGAACCCTGAAGAAACACCACTCTGTATCTTTCATGGTCTCGGTAACGCCTGCGGACTGCCATATCTTCTCTAACCTGCTCCCTGCCCCGTCCTTAACCGGTCTGTGTCTCTGCGAAGGCAACAGACCGGCATGTCCCAGAAGCAGCGCTTGATGACAGGAAACGGCTGACTCCTTTGTCAGTTCAATGACGGGTAATTTTTGCGCCAGCATCTGGCACGGCCCTGCGTTTTGAGTGTAACCCAGAGCTCTGGTTATACCCTGATAAATCACTTGCCTGGCATCACCACCGTTTAGGGCTCTTCGGAATGTGGCTGCCTTGGCCTTAAACCTTTTGACTCCGGCAGCAACGAGCAACGTATCCACGATATCGCTGTTCGAGAGGCTGGCGGCCGAAGAGCAGGTGTCTGAATAACCGAGCGGCAATGCTAACAGTTCATCTAAAGAGCCGGTCATAAACGAGCCCAGGCAAACAGTAGGTATGGCCTTACCGTTATGGAGACGGGTGATGGTCTGGCTGTCACGCTGCCAGACGACGTGCAGGGCGATATCATTATATTTCGGGTCCTGATGATGGCCGTGTCCCTGCCACTGGCTGGATTTGACGTGAATCTCGACATCCCCGCACGCGATGCGGCCGTTGATAAAAAAAACAGCGTCTTTGAAATCGCAGCCGCCCCGGTTGCTGACTCTGCCGGGAAAGATTATATGAAGCGGCTCACCGGTATCGGCCACCGGGTATCTCACCCGGCAGCTTTGCCACAGGCGTGAAACCACCTTTTCCGTAACCTTCGTTTCCAATTATTTACACGCTTACGTGTATTTACACGATAAAAAAATTTAGAGAATTAGAGCCATGCTGGCTAATCAGCGGCTTTTTTCTTGGCCTCCGCCGAATATTTGAAACCGGACTTCTCGGCCACGAGGGTTAGCAGCCTGGCTGAAGTTCCTCTCGGCCGGTACATCCCAATCTCCCACTCGCTGATCGTCTGCTGGCGTGAGCCCAGCTCATCTGCCAGTCCGGATTGCGTTAGCTTCATATGCCGCCGTAGCGCTCTGACCCCGGCTCCGTCCCATTTTACCTTTTGTTTTTTCTGGACCATAATAGGTCTATTTTACACGTTACAGGGTAAACAATCAAACACTTTATAAATTTTTAATGTCATATAAGCCTAAACCTCTTTACAAACGAAATCGACTGTGCTATTATAATTAGCACTCTAAGCCTAAGAGTGCTAAAATTTCAAAGAGGAGGTAAAGATGGCAGTAAAACTCGACCCCTTGGGAGACAGAGTCGTGGTTAGGCCCAGTTCGAAGGAAGAGGTGACAAAGGGAGGTATAGTTATACCTGATACAGCTAAAGAGAAGCCGCAGGAGGGCCAGGTAGTGGCTGTCGGCCCAGGGAAAATGACCGAAGAAGGCAAACGTATTCCCCCGGATGTGAAAGTCGGTGATATCGTGATCTACGCCAAATACGGCGGCACCGAGATAAAGGAGGGAGACGAGGAGCTGATTATCCTGAGGGAAAGCGATATTTTGGCCAGGAAGAAAAAATAAAGAAAACAATTAATATATAAATAGGAGGATTTTAGATGGCAAAACAAATACTTTATGGGGAAGAGGCAAGGCGGGCTCTGAAGGCGGGCATCGATGCTCTGGTTGACGCGGTCAAGGTTACACTGGGACCGCGAGGCCGTCCCGTAGCCCTGGACAGAAAGTTCGGCGCGCCTAATGTAATCAATGACGGCGTTTCAATCGCCAAGGATATCGAGCTACCCGACCCCTTCGAGAATATGGGGGCGCAGCTGGTGAAGGAAGCGGCCATAAAGACCAATGACAAATGCGGCGACGGCACGACCACAGCCACGGTTCTGGCCCAGGCCATAGTCAATGGAGGCTTCAAGAACATAGCGGCCGGAGCCGACGCCATGTCTCTCAAGCGCGGTGTGGAAAAAGGAGTCAAGGCCGTGGTCGACGAACTGAAAAAAATGTCCACGCCGGTAACCACCAAAGAGCAGGTGGCCCAGGTCGCTACCATATCGGCCGCTGATGCCGAGGTAGGCAGTCTCATCGCCGAGGTGATGGAGAAAGTAGGTAAGGACGGCGTGATTACGGTTGAAGAGTCAAAGGGCCTGCTTTTCGAAACCGAATACGTCGAGGGTATGGAATTCGACCGGGGGTATATTAGCCCTTATTTCATTACCAATCCCGAACTGATGAAAACCGAGCTCGAGGACCCGTATATACTCATTACCGATAAGAAGATTTCGGCCATAGCCGACCTGCTGCCCATACTGGAGAAGATACTTCAAGTTTCCAAGAATTTTGTGGTTATCGCCGAAGACGTGGAAGGCGAAGCCCTGGCCACGCTGGTGGTTAATAAACTCAGGGGCACGCTTAACTGTCTGGCGGTGAAAGCGCCAGGCTTCGGCGATAGACGAAAAGCCATGCTGGAGGACATCGCTATACTCACTGGCGGCAAGGTGATCTCCGAGGAGATCGGACGAAAACTGGATTCAACCACCGTTGCCGATCTCGGTAGAGCCCGCAAGGTGGTAGCCGATAAGGACAATACCACCATTGTTGAGGGCAAGGGCGCCGAGGCCGATATACAGGCCCGCATCAAGCAGATAAAAGCCCAGATCGACGAGACCACCTCGGACTACGACAGAGAGAAGTTGCAGGAGCGGCTGGCTAAACTGGCCGGCGGCGTGGCTGTTATCAAGGTTGGAGCTGCCACCGAGGTAGAACTGAAAGAGAAAAAGCACCGGGTGGAAGATGCTCTTTCAGCTACCAGAGCTGCCGTTGAAGAGGGCATACTGCCCGGAGGCGGAGTGGCACTGATAAACGGCATCGCGGCGCTGGATAAAATCAAGGCCGAAGGCGATGAAGCCACCGGCGTGAATATTCTGAAGCAGGCTCTGGAGGAGCCGCTGCGCTGGATCGCCATAAATGCCGGCGAGGAAGGTTCCGTGGTGGTGGACAAGGTCAAACGGGGCAAAAAAGGTTCCGGATTCGATGCCCTGAAAGACGACTATGGCGACATGGTTAGCAAAGGCATTATCGACCCGCTCAAGGTTACCAGGACCGGACTGGAGAACGCTTCCAGCATCGCCAACATGATTCTGACAACGGAGGCGCTGGTGACAGATATACCGGAGAAAGAGAGAACTCCTCCGATGCCGGCAATGCCCGAGTACTAAACTAAAGATATTCTAGACAGTAAAGAGCCGTCCTTCCCAAAGGGGAGGGCGGCTCTTCTTTTACATTGCGGCAATCTCAGAATTTCAGCAGGCGGGCCAGCGACTCCTCTTTTTTAACCGGCCCCACGATGGCCAAATTCAACTTTTCTGTGGTGAAGAACTCCTGTGCCATGCGTTTGAGGTCGTCGACAGTAACCGCCTGAACCAGTTCTATTACCTCGTCTGTCGTGAGTATGCGTTTGGTCAGCAGTTCCTGTCCGCCCAGCCAGCTGGCAACATTACGGCTGCTCTCCAGACTTAACAGTAGGCGTCCCTTGGCCATCTCCTTGGCTTTCCTGAGCTCGGCGTCTGAAATATGCTCTTTAGCTTTGGCAAGCTGGTCGATAACTGCTTTGACTGCCTTGTCGACCCGGCTCGAATCGACCCCGGCGTAAACGATGACAGCTCCCGAATCGGAAAAGTGGTCCGAGTAGCTGTGTATGTCATAGGCCAGCCCCTGTTTCTCCCTGATTTCGATGAAAAGCCGGCTGCTCATGCCTTCGCCAAGCACGGTATTGAGCAGGTCGGCGGCGAAGCGGTCGGCATGAAAATAAGAAAGTCCGGGTACAGCGAGACAGAACTGTACTTGCTCGGTTTCCCTGA
>CAZJID010000051.1:5673-14405 GCA_964545945.1 uncultured Dehalococcoidales bacterium | reverse complement strand
TTATGAGCATACCAGTATGATTATAGAAGTCCCGTATGATTTTTACCATAGAGCAGATGACTCGAATACCGAACAATTTCTAGTGTGCTAGAATAGCGGTAAGGGGGGAAGCGAAATCGTATGCTACCTTAAAGAACAGGAAAGGTGGTGACTGACATGCAGGAGCATCCCTTAAAGATTTATGAAGATTTGGACCCGAAACTGCTGGGCCTGGTTAACGATACTCGCGACCTGGCACTGGCCGATGGCGCCCTGCCGAGAAAAATCAAGCTCCTAATTGCTATGGTGCTGGATGCGGTACATGGAGCACCCGAGGGCGTAAAATCACTGGCGCGAGAAGCACTCAAAGCTGGAGCCAGTAAAGAAGAAATCGCCGAAGCTTTGCGGGTGGCTCAGTACATCTGTGGCGTGGGTTGTATCTACACAGCGGCCAGGGCACTGAAAGAAGTGCTTGGTTAGACAAACACGATTATAACTGAAATCGGCGTACACCGACACATGTATTGTCGCTCGTTTTAAGATATGAAACTAACGGGCAGACGAAATGTAAACTTCTTGTAAAATCTGTCGCTCGTGTTGATTTAACACCGAATCCTTCCCTGTAGGTGTTTGACAAACTATATTCCCTGATTTATAGTTTGACTGGGCTGCTTATACATGGTTGTTTTCGGCTTGGGAATTGCGTGACAACCACGTTATAAGCCGGGCACATTGTTCATTCAGGAGGTGGAACAATGGTTAAGAAGATAATCGGGCTAGCTTCAATACTACTTGTGCTTGCGTTCCTTGGTGCCGCCTGCGCTCCTGCTGCCAGCCAGCAAGAACTGCAGGAACTTCGATATCAGGTGCAGTCATTAAGTCTATCTCTGGCGACCACGCAGGAAAATCTGGCAGCCACACAGGAAAATCTGGCAACCACACAGCAGGCTCTTCAAAACCTGCAGAGCCAAAACCAGCAGCTTCAAAACCAAGTCAACGAGACCTCGTCTACATGCACGACGTGTGATAAAACAGCGCAAACCTGCGTCATTAACCCGTATGGCTGCGTAACCACGACCACGGCGTATTGTTCCAATCCTTGCTACTATACCCCTCCATGTACCCCGATCAGGTACTCACCGTATAACCCTTGTTATTATTTTTTCCCATACCCTTATCGTACCATTCGCTACCCCTGGGTTAATCATCCCTACACACCCCCTGCCCAAAGCCACACCCATCGCCATTTCCACAGCCACCTTCACCATGTCCGATTCCCGCTCCCCCGATAGTAGAAAGGTCCGACCTGGTAACCATTCCGAGCCCGATGCCTGCCACTCCCATAACATTGCCCGATACGGCAGAAGACTCGCCTGATACCTATTCTGAGCCTGTTTTAGTAACACTGCCAGCGCCGTCACCCGAAGCGGTGGTAATCGAACCAACGGAAATCGCTGTCGAGCCGGACACTGATACCACTGCACTCGAGGTTGCTACCTCAATAACCGTGCCCGAACCGGTCGTACCGGCACCGACGCCAGAGGTGGTAGCTCCACCAGCAATCGTGGAACCTGAGCCGGCTTTCGAACCTGAACTGGCCGCTAATATTGCGCCAGTGACCCAACCCGCACCCGTTCCGGAAACCATAACTCAGGAGCCGATATCAGTTGAACCATCCGCTGTAACAGTAGTCCCCATTACACCGGCACCACAAGCTTTAGCGCTGGTCGAAGCTGTTGCTGCACCCGTTGCACCCTTACCGGCCGTAACACCGGAACCTGCCCTGCCAGCACCGGTACAGGCGTCAGCGCCAGCAGTAGTCGGGCATAAATATAGTTCGAACCATGTTACAGTTACCATCACCACGTCGGGTACCATATCGAAGCCGATACGAATATCCGCAACCTCTGCACCTGCTATCACCAAACCTCACATAACCAGCCAGACCACAACTGTAACCGCACCTTCATCCACAGACACAGCGGAAATCGAAGACGATACAACTGTCGATTCTACGCTGTAAGATTGCTGCTAAGAATCTGATTACTAAGGCATTAAAAAAGGGCAGCCCCGATAATCACGGGTCTGCCCTTTACTCCGTGCCCTATCCAGCTTATAAATCAACCGTGGAAAACTCTGGTGCCAATCAGGGTGTGCAGGTAAAGTTTAAATTCGCCTGATTCGATAACATCGGCAGAGGAGTAAGAATTCTTACCCGCTCCCAGTATGTCGCATTCTGTCCCACCCAGACCATCCAATCGTCTACTACTGTCATGCTGCCGGCTGCCCCAAAGACAACTGTATTCACCTGTCCTATCGCGCCATCGTTGCGTTCCCATTGGTATGTAACTGTGCAGGGCCCATCAACAGTGATAGTGGCAGCCCAATTTAGCTTCGTGGGACACGGACCTGTATAAGGATGACCAACGACGACGACGTTGGTGACTTTGGGTGGCCCAGACCACCCACCACCTCCGGGTGGATTAGGTGTAGGTATGGGTACAGGCGTGCCGATAATAGGTACCACCACCGTAACCGATTTGGTGGCTGTCCCGCCGCAGCCCGTAGCCGTCAAAGTATATGTAGTGGTGCTTGTTGGTGAGACCTGCAGCGAACCGGGAGAACCAACCTCTCCGAAATTACCCGGTGTCAGCACCACGGAACCCACCAGCGGACCATTCATACCGTTTGTTATCGGCCCCCACTCCAGAGTTGCTGACTGCCCAGATGTTATTGAACCGGGATAGGCCTCGAAATTAGAGAATACAGGCGCACCATCGCATCCGGCAGATGGTGGTTGTGACTGCTGAGGCGTCTGGCCGGTTCCAACCACCGTGACTACCACCTCACGATTAATTACTGTACTGCCGACATCCACTACCAGTGTATAAGTAGTAGTCTCATTCGGACAGACCTGCTTTTGCCCGCTAGGATTAACAGACTCTCCGTTTAAATCTACCCCGAAAAAGTCTCCACCTTGCACATTCCACTGCAGTGTGACACATTCGCCGGGATGAATGGTGCCTATATCGACACCCAGGTCGACTTGCGTCCCGCCGGCCGACTGTCCCCCCTGTGGCGACGATTCCACGGGCGCAGCTTCCCCCGGAGGCATATTGTAAGTAATACAACCACCAACCAGCATAAGGATGCCAAATAAGGCTGTAATCAAAAACCACTGCTTTCGCATATCTCCTCCTTTATACCTTAATAGCTATTACCAGCCGCCATCAAACGTAATCCATGATATTCAATAGTAGCTTGAAATCCAATGGGAAGTTAGTCCCAAATTCGCCTCCTGATTATGGCACTTTGGTAACAGAATAATGTTATAGCCACAAAAAAGGGGACAGGCCCAATGGTAGAGCCTGTCCCCTGCCTTTTTTTGTTACCCGCGTTTGCGGCGTTTACGTCTTATTGTATTTAAAGCGCTTTTCGAATAAATCTTCGAGCATCTTGGAAATCTGTGCGCTCATTGGCGCCGTATTTCTATCTTCCCTGCTGGCATACTCTAACGATTGCTCATACGCAGGACTGCAAGGTACCCATTGCTGATAATGCCACTGATATTCATAAGATGGCGGCGATACCTGAGGTACTACTGATATAAGGTTAAAACCACAGGTTCCGCAAAATCTGTCATTCCTGCCGGCGCGTGCCCCGCAATTGGGACAAAAATTCACCTTCCACATCTACTTCGAGCCTCTTCTAAGCCTTATGTCAACAACTTATTCTAACTATATAACGAGCGAATAGACAAAAAAGTTTAAATTCCTCTAAAAAGAATATGATTTTATTTCAGTCATAAAAAAGAGCAGCCTCGATAGCTTCGAGCCTGCCCCTAGATTCGCTCCACTACTCCTTCTCCTTGGTTGACTTTGCCAAACTGGCCCGCTTATGAGATAAACCCTTGCGGATGAACCCTTAAACGCCTGTCGAGGAGCTCGGGAACCTTCGTATCCCTCCTCCGGCAATTGCACATCTCCACTTCTTCCTTTACCTTACCGGCTGAGGGCGACTACCAATCAACAGTCGGCATAACAGAAACCTCTTGTTCATGCCCTCACCTCCTCTCTTAACTCTATTATCAATATATCACACACCTGCGAATTAATATGTGACCGATGTCACAAACAGGCAATAGCACCAGCGAATATCCTGGAGAAACAAAAAAAGGAGACCTCGAAGGTCCCCCTCTATAATTCTCTGCTTAAGATAAGACGATCAGTCTGGTTCCAGCGGCAGCAGTCCCGATGATACTGCTTTGATTACGGCTTCGGTACGGTTTACGGCATCGAGCTTCCGCAGTATCCTGGTCATACAATTCTTAACCGCCTGTTCGCTGACGTTGAAATCTGCTGCTATTTGTTTATTGAAATACCCGTTGGCGATAAGGCGTAATATCTCCTTTTCTTTCATCGTAAGAGGTTCAACCTGTATCATAATTTCCTCCCCCTGAGAAAACTCGAGTGACAATATATAAAACGCCAAAAACCGTCAAAAGTTTATTTTATGTTCAGCCAGGCATGACCCGAGGTGGTCTCTCCTCTTATTGTGGACACTCTGATCTTTTGCTACAATGGCCTGGCTGCTACCAGATTATGCAAGCCAACCCGCGCGCTTTAAAAGCCAGACTCCGGCCACCACCAGCCTGCTTTAACTCAAACCAGATTTCGCACCTTGTGATTGACAGCCATTGCGGGGCCATGCTATTCTGCCTGACAAACTGAAAGAGAGAACATTATATGAAAACAAATCTACCAGCTAATCAGCCGCTGAATCCGGAATTGAGTTTAGAGCTGAACGTACCGAATATCGTAACCACCATACGGGTGGTCATAGCTGGTTTTGTTGTCTGGCTCCTGTTGCAGGGAGAATTCCTGGCGGCGGGGATTTTAATCGTAATTGCCGCCTGTACCGATGGAATCGACGGCCTACTGGCCCGCAGGCTGGGGCAATCGAGCCTGTTCGGGTCGATTTTCGATATGATAGCCGACCAGCTGTTGTTCATGCCCAGCCTCATTCTGGCCACAACCACGGGCCTGTTTTCCAGGGTAGACGGCATGATGCCACTGAACCCTTACCCGTACGTTTTGCTAGCTCTGGCCGGGGGAGTCGCCGTATTCTCCGGCATCGGTTCTTATCTGTGGAAGCGTCGGACCCGCTCCATCGAGTTCCCCACACCAACAGGTATAGCCAAGGTCAACTTCTGGTTCTGGCTGGCGCCCCTCATTGTAGCCGTTTTCGGTATCGGTCCTGACTGGCTTCTGGCTGCACTCATGTACCTGGCCATCGTCTCCACAATACTCACCTTTTATTCGTATCTTAAAAAAGGCAGCTACGTCTTTACCGATTGATTCAGGCCAAATTCTGCCTCCCTGGTTGTAGAGCCAGAGAGAGGAGACACACAATGCCATTCATTATCGAAGGCAAAAACCCGGTAATTGAGCTGCTCAAGTCAGGCCATCCCATCACCAAAATACTCCTCGCAGATGGCCTCAAGCCGGACGGAGCTGTCACTGAAATACTCCGCCTTTCACAAGGCAAAAATATACCAGTAGAACGCGTGCCCCGTAATATGATAGACAGTCAAAGCACCACCGCCGTCAATCAGGGAATTATCGCTTACGCCTCTCCCAAAGAGTACGCCAGCCTGGATGAGTTGCTGTCCTTCTCCGCTGAAAAGAAAGAGCCGCCACTATACGTGATTCTGGACGGTATCGAAGACCCTCAGAACCTGGGCTCTATACTGCGGACAGCCTACGCCGCCGGTATTCACGGTGTGATCATCAAAGAACGAAGGGCAGCCGGCCTCACCGCCACCGTGGCTAAGGCATCGGCTGGCGCTATGTGGTACATACCTGTAGCCAGCGTTTCCAGTATCGCTGGCGCCATCGAAACACTTAAGAAGAACAACGTCTGGATCACCGGCATAGACCGCAGCGGCAAAGAAGAATACACCCGGATCGACTTCAAAACGCCTTCAGCCATCGTCATCGGCAGTGAAGGCAGAGGCTTATCGGAGCTGGTCGAGAAGCGGTGCGATTTTCTGGCGCACATCCCCATGCGGGGCGAAATCAATTCGCTCAACGCCTCTGTCGCCGCCGCGCTGGTGATATACGAGGCCTTCAAACAGAGAAGCCGCTAGCCCGGAACTAACTCTCAAATTACACCAGCATATAGCCGAATGCCTTTTTACTTATAATCCGCGATGGTCTGGCTGGTTCGGGTTCCACCTTTTCACGCAGACGGTGAATCAACTGGTCGATGGTGGCATCGGATATGGCCGTAGTATCCTGGCTTTCAGGCCATACGGCTTCAATTATCTCGTCACGAGAGCATATGTTTCCGGCATTTCTATAAAGCAGCACCAGCAGGTCATATTCCTTTTTCGAGAGCCTCTTTTGTTTGCCGTCTACCACGGCTTCTTTTTTCCCTTCGTCTACCTGCAACCATGACACAGGCTTTCCGGCCGCGGATTCTTTCCCGTGCATTATGTTGGTGTCATCAGATTCCTTGAACACCAGGACTGTGTGTGCCGACATACCTTCCACACCCAGCCCTATCCTGGCATTATGCTTGAGCTCATACAGGTCGCCGGAAATTATCCGGTCATCATTAAGCATGGTGCCGTTAGTGCTGCCCAGGTCCTTAACCCAGTACCCGCTGCCCTGCTGCACGATTTCAAGGTGCTGCCTGGAGATAACGTCAGCGCTCAATTCGATGTCAGGTTTATTTTGCGACGTGAGACGGCCTACTACGGTGTGTGGACCGTTCAAATTGAAGATTTTACCCACATCCTCCACATCACCTCTCTTAACTATCAGCGAAGCCACGTAAACTCCAATCGCTTGAGTTCGTATTTATGTCCTGTAGTATAATACATGCGTTTCCAACGGGCAGGGACAGTAAGTATATCAGATTTATATTAGGTATTTGTCAGAAAGCTGTCAAGCAAGGCTTTAGACAATCACTTACACTGTTTAAAGACCTCGGAATGTAAAAATGACTAGAAGAACGAAGGTAGTGTGTCCGGCATGCCGCACCAAGAACGAGCCGGAGGAAAAAGTCTGCCGCAGGTGCGGGCTACCGCTTACCTCCATCTGCCAGGACGGACTTGAACGTAAAATCACCTGCCCCAGATGCCGGAGCACTAACGATGCTGCCAGCTTTTTCTGCTATACCTGCGGCAAATATTTCGCCGACGTAGAGCCGGCTAAGGCAGGCAGGACCAAACGTGGCACCTCGCGGTCATCCGCACCCAAAGCCCGGGTAATCATGCCAGGCGGGTCCGAAATCACCCTCACCGGCGATCCCGTGTTCATAGAGCGCAGCGATTTTAACGGCACAATATCGCAGGACATATTGATGAAGGTTTCCAGACAACATGTCCTGATTACCTATGATAGAGGCAAATACTACCTGAAAGACTACGGGCGCGACGGCAAGGGCAGCACCAACCATACCAGGCTTAACGGAACCGACATATTCGATAAAAGAAAGAAAGCCCTTAAGGACGGCGATAAAATCGAACTCGCCGGTCAGCCGGAACTAACCCTGACTTTCAGAATGCCGAAAGGTTTGAAATAAGGAAACGGGAGAACAGATTGGAAACAGGTTATAGCTGGGACACCGGGCTGCTGAGAGAGCTAAACGAAGATAGTGTTTTATGCACGAGCTTCGACCTCAGGACGCACCTGGGTACAATCTCCGCCGGAATTTTTGCGGTGGCCGACGGCATGGGCGGCCACAGCGCCGGCGAAATCGCGAGCGACCTAGCCACCAGGACGCTCCAAGCCGAGTGTATCTCCGGCCTTCTCGCCCACTCAGCCACTCCGCCACTGTCTGTTCTGGCCGCTGCCTTTAGAAAAGCTAACCGCAAGGTCCTCGATTCTGCGGCGGAGGCTGAGTTGAAAGGAATGGGCACAACCCTCACCGCAGCGCTGGTGATAGGCGACGAGCTATTTATCGCTCACATAGGTGATTCCAGGTGCTATGTAATCAACAGCCGAGAGGCCATCCAGGTCACAAAGGACCATTCCGTAGTCCAGGAACTCGTGGATGAAGGAGCTATCACTCCGGAAGAGGCCAGGCACCACCCGCGCCGCAACGAGATAACACGCGTACTCGGCTACTCCCGCAGTATCGTCCCTGACCTACATTATGTAAAGCTGTATGCGGGCGATAATATCCTGTTGTGTTCCGACGGTCTCTGCGGCGTACTCACTTCGAACGAGATATCGCAGACCGTTATTAATGCTGCCGACCCCACTCAGGCCTGCGCCGACCTGACATCTCAGGCCAATCTGGCGGGCGGACCCGATAACATATCGGTAATAGTAGTCAGACCGGACAATCTTCCGTCATGGCAGGCGATGATCATGGCCGGCACCAGTATCAGGAGAATATGATGTGGCCTTCCGATGATATTTTACTGCTAATGGTTCTGGTCTACGCGGTCCTGGCGGTGTCCGTGGCCATATTGATTGCCCTGCGCCGGCAGAAGCGTCACAGTTCGGGCCCCGGCCATTTGAAGACACAGGTGGCTCCCCGCACAAGTAATAACATATACGTGGTTAACAGACGATATGAACTGATGTCACCGCCTCACAAACAGGGCGGCATGGCCACCATCTGGTTTGCCCGGGAGCGCAAAACAGGCAAACCGTGCATCATCAAGACGCCGAAGCGGGGCACTGCGATGGACAACGTTTACCTGGACAAGCTGATGCTGGAAGCCGGCTACCTGAAGC
>CAZJID010000051.1:2075-5573 GCA_964545945.1 uncultured Dehalococcoidales bacterium | reverse complement strand
TTCGGCACGGCGAAAAACCTGAACGGTTCCGGCAAAGACAGGTCGGGCCATGACCCGTTCACCAAGATAACGAACAGGGGCTTCGATATTCCGGAGCTGTTCATCGGCGGCGACTGCGACCAGAGGTGCGACTTGTTCGGCCTGGCGCAAACCTGCATCTATCTCCTCACTCTCAAACAGCCGAACGAGATTTGCCTAGATTTGTTCAAGTCCAACTGGCCGCGTTCCTACGCTGAGGCCGCTGCCGTTGCCGACTATATGATTTCCCGCGGTATAACCAGGCGTACGGCAAAATGCCTGGCGCAAGGCATACTGTTCTCCGCCGACCGCAGGTTTGCCGACGCCAGAGCTTTCAGGGCCGCCCTGTCATCGTCGGACGGCTATCCGGCGAAACCTTCCAAGGCCGGGTCACGAAAATGAGAAAAGGTTTAACGTTACTTATTTTTGCCCTGATCTTCGGTGCGCTTTTGTTACCGCCTGGCCGGACTGCACACGTCCTGGCCCTGGGAGCACCGACCGATAATACCACCGTACCCGGTATACCCGCCGGCGACCAGGCCCAGGATGAAATAAAGCCGATGGTTGAATACGTCCTGCTGGGCCCCACATCGCAGTCTGAAACAACGCCGCCGAACTTTATCGCCGATTTCGTCGCCGCCTCAGGAGAGCACGGAGCCGCGGTCGCCGGAGATGAAAACTGGTATCTGAACGTTGATATAAACACCGCCGGATGGATATATATCTATGAGTACTTTCCGCCCCAGCAGGCTTCACAGGGACAGTGGATAGCCTACAAATGGCAGCTGCCGGAAAGCGGCGCGTGGCAATTCGGCCCTTTTGCTCCAGATGTTCACGAGGCTGAGGGCGAGCATATATACCGGCTCTGGTTTTACAGCGACGGCCAGTGGGCAGTCGGAAATGACGGGACTTCGCAGAGCAACCTCATATACTGGACGTATTCAAAAGGCGTACCTTCTGCGCCGGTACCGCCGGCATCTCAAACACAACCGGCAGAAAACGGCTTCGCTCAGACGGTCTATGAATTCTTCAGCCTGCCGGTGGTGCTTGTCGCCTGCCTGCTGGTCATACTGGCCGGTCTGGCAGTGCTGGTGGTCTATTTATGGCGACGGAGACGGCGGGACAGCTTATCATCGATGACTGAAGCCACGCCTGCTGAACTGGCCTCAGGCTTACCACCGGTGACAGCCAGAGCCAAAATAGCATTACCCAACGGCATAGACATCCCTCTTTTCGACGAGGGTAAAGTAATAGGCCGGGCCGAACTCGCCAGAGCAGTTGGCCTCGATGACCTGGCTCTCATCTCCAGGAGACATTTCGAGATTAAATCTAACGGCGGTCATTTCTACATCGAAGATCTGGGCAGCGCCAACGGCACCCGCCTGAACGGCGAGGACATCCGCGGCGAGGGACCGATAGACCTCAATGACGATGACACCATAGAGCCCGCCGGCACCATACTCTTAAAATTCCACATCCTTTAACTTCGACAAAACCATCTCATTGATTGTCCAACCACCATCTCTTATTTTGTCAGCTAACTGTCAGTGACCTGTAAGTCCATAGTCAAGCAGCCGACTCCCGCCAGACGTATAGTTAACTTAATGAAACATAATCATCCGGGAGTGAAATGTCACACATAAAAAGTATCTCAATCGCTTTACTGGTTGCCGTTATGGCTTTCTCAGTTGCCACCGCCCAAATATCACCCGTCCGGGCCGACGATAACCCCGTCCCGCCGGTGAGCCCTGAGGAATCGTGGCAACCGCCTGACGAATCGGGACAGTCGGTAGAGCCGCCGGTGCCGGTAGAGCAATACAGTCAGACTACAGCCGGCATGCAGGTTGCGCCGCCGTCGCCCGTTATACCCGGCAGTGCCGGCTCCATAGTAAAGGCCTACCTTGTAGACCGCTACGGACGTACGGTGACCAACCTGTACGGTAACGAAGCCATCTATCTGGTGGTATCCGTTAACGGCCCGGGCTATTTCTATTTGTGGGAATACTACCCTTACGGCAGTACGCCATACGGACACTGGCTATGCTACAGATGGGACCGTCCTTATGCGGGCATCTGGAGAGTCGGCCCCTTTGTCGCCCAGTCCTTCGACCCCACTGGCCGCTATACCTGGAAGCTGTGGTTCCTCTCCGGATATTCATGGTCGACGCGTTCGCTTAGCTTCAACTACGTCCAAAGCTATTACCCGCCCGACATACCGGGCATTGCACCGGCACCGGTTTATAATCCTGCCTCGATAAGCTCGTTCAGCGCCAGTAAATCTATTATCGAAGCCGGAGAGACGGTAGTACTGACCTGGACAACCACTAATGCTACCGGTGTAAACATATCGCCGGGCGTGGGCACGGTGGCTGCCTCAGGCTCCACGACGGTCACTCCAGCCGCCACCACCACTTATACATTAACGGCAAGCGGCCAGTCGGGCAGCTCTGTGTCGTCGACCGCCACGGTAACGGTAAGGCCCCGAGTCTCGCCTACCATCAGCATCAGCCAGCCCACGATCAAGAGCGGGCAGTCCACATACCTCTCATGGAATGCACCCGGCGCCACCCAGGTGCTGATAACAGGCATCGGCAGCGCCGGCAGTAGCGGCTCACAACAAATATCGCCCCGCGAGACGACGACCTACACGCTGACCGCTACCTATGTCGACGGCACCTCGCAATCGACGTCGGTAACGCTCAACGTAGAGCAGCTGCCCTATTTGCTCTGGGGTATCATAGCCCTGCTGGCGATAGCGGTTATAGTCATCGTAGCCGTTCTACTTGCCAGGAGATCGGCACGTCCCCGCAGGGTACAGGCCGCAGAAACACAGGCCGGCCACGCCACCGAGACCGAAGACACGGACACTGCGGATACTGACCTCGCTACCACGCCGGTAGAGGCCGCCGCAGCTAAACTCAGCCTCGCCGGCGGTAACGACATACTCCTGGCCGGCAATAACAGGTCATTCGGCCGGCGCGACTTCGAAGACTTCATGCCGGCTTCACAGGTGTCTTACATATCCCGCCAGCACATCAACATCTGGTCGGAAAACGGCGAGTACTACATCGAGGACCGTAGCAGTACCAACGGAACCAGGGTCAACGGCACTGCTATTAAGGGTACCGGCAGGCACGCGCTCGCCGACGGCGATGTCATCGAGCTAGCCGGAAAGCTCAGCTTCAATTTCCAGAAACAAAATATAGATAATTGAGGAAGAATATGAGTATTAGGAAGACAATTTTTATCTTGACCGGGGCCTTTTTGGTTTGTTCCATACTGCTTTTAAAGCTTAAAAAATAAGAAGTCTTAAGGAGGTAAAAATGAACTTAAAAAAAGGTATGCTCGTTCTGGCAGCAGCATTGCTGCTATGCTCCGCACAATTGCTCGTAGTCACACAGGTATTCGCCGGGGACATCGTGACGGGCGAACAGGAGGCCGGCTTGTTCGCACCGCCCCCACACCCACCGTTTCCACCGA
>CAZJID010000051.1:0-1975 GCA_964545945.1 uncultured Dehalococcoidales bacterium | reverse complement strand
ACCTCCGCTCCCACCACCGACGCCACCTACTCCACCGATACCGCCGGTGCCACCTTTCCCGCCAACGCCTCCAACACCTCCCCACAGCTGGCACTTTCCGGGATACTACCCTTACACCGGCTATTGGGGTTTCCCCTGGCCTAACGACTGGAGATGCTACACTTACGTGCCGGCGAAAGTGATAATAGTCCAGCCGTCTTACCACCCTCCTGTTTGCGCACCGACCATCAGCTGTTTCACGGCCAACCCCTCTTGCATTCAGTGCGGGCAGGCAACTGTGCTGAGCTGGACGACGACCAATGCCACATCGGTCACTTTGTCTCCGGGCATCGGCTCGGTCCCTTGTTCCGGCTCCTATAATCTGAGCCCCGGCTGTACCACCACCTATACGCTGTGCGCTTCGGGCAGCGGCGGCAGCGTCAGCGCCAGCACCACAGTAACGGTGGCTCCTTACGTATCTTACTATCCGGCCAGCAGTGCGCCGGTAGCCACGGTAGACCCGCCTGCCACCGGCAATATTCTGACCGGCGGCTTGAACGGCCTGGGAGGCAATTCCAGTACGCTCTTGATAACGCTGCTCGGACTTCTGGCCGTAGCCGCTGCCATCGTAATCGCCCTTCTGGTCAGAAGACCTGCCGCAGCCCACGCCGGAAACGGACGGGGAGGATATCCGTCGGCCACACGCACCGCTGGCAGGACACCGGCTACCACGCCCGTGGACAGCGGGCCGAGGTTCGTCATGTCGAACGGAGAGGCTATACCATTATCCGGAGGCAGCGCGACACTGGGCAGGAGTGATTTCAGCTCCCAGGTAAGAGCGGACGAAGCCGACCTGATTTCGAGGCGGCACCTGCGCTTCGACTACGAAGACGGCGAGTATTACATCGAGGACCGCGGCAGCACCAACGGCACCAGGATTAACGGGTCGAGCATCGAAGGCAAAGGCAGGTACCTGTTGAAGGATGGAGACAAGGTCGAGGTTGCTGACGTCCTTACCCTGACATTCAAATCCTAGCCATTAACCATATACATTCACGTTCACCTCACCCAGGCCGGCACCTGCTAAACACAGGTGCCGGCTCCATGTTGACAATTATTTCTCTATAACTATAATAAGCACCAGGGCTATTTCTTGAGATAGGAACCGGCCAGGGTAATTCTCCTGATGAGCCAGACGCCACATTTATCGGTAACGTACAAACTCATAGTCCGCCTTATATCTCTTCTGGCAATTATCGTCCTGCTAATAATCCCCACCGGCACAGCCCATGCATCTCCAGCCTGGCTCATAGAGACGGTGGATGCCGGCACCGGTAATGTTAAAAATATATGATGTGGAAGTTTTTCGCCGACACGGTCACGGGGCTTCACCTGCTCCTGATGGGCTTTTTCGCCGTTTCGGCTGTGCTTTTAGCCGCAGGTTTTTTCAAAGCACGCCGCAACTGGAAGATATTCTACTGGGTTTTCGTGGCTGTGGCGGTAAGTTTGCAGGTGTCGCTTTCGACGAAGATATTGAAGTCCTGCCCCGTAACCGACCTGGAGTACATGCTCAGAAGCCATTATGACGCCGGTGAAAGCTGGGTGCGAAGCAAATCGCTCCTGGTCACCGCCATATTCAACGTGACCGGAATTTCAGTGCCAGAATATACCTTGACCATTACCATGGCGGCCGGCATAGTCGTAATGGTCATCTCCCTCATCTTTCTGGAAACCCGCTAAGGTCAGCTCAACCCAAGGGGGAGTTTAAGAGGGGCGCAGCCCCTCTTAATTAACCCCAATTCCCTCCCCCTTGAGGGGGAGGGCCAGGGTGAGGGTTAACAAAAATCAAATTCCTCTCAAACTAATACGCTATGGTTCGACAGGCTCACCATGAGCGGATTTTGTTTCCCCCTCTTAGTCCTAGTGCAGGGAGTTTAAGAGGGGCGAAGCCCCTCTTAGATAATCTTAATTCCCTCTCCCTTGATGGGAGAGGGCC
>CAZJID010000050.1:0-14424 GCA_964545945.1 uncultured Dehalococcoidales bacterium | reverse complement strand
ACCAATTCAAGGGATAATTATCGGGGAGGTTAAACCATGAAGGGACTGATCTTATTCAGGAGCCACTACGGCAACACGAAACGGGTCGCCGAAGGCATAGCCGAACAGATTACTTCGATGGGCCACGAAGCCGTAGTCCAGGACGTTCGCCAGAAGCTCCCAGACCTGCAGGGCTTCGACTTCGTTATGGTCGGTTCCCCGACGAGGTTCGCGCGGGCTGACGGAAAAGCCTCGGGTGCTCTGAAGCAGTTGCAAAAGAAAGGCTTCACCGGCAAACCGGTGGCCGTCTTCGACACCTACGGGCCGGTGCCGACGGACCCCAAGGAGCTGGAAAAATCCAGAAAATGGCTGTACCCCGGAGCCGCCGGGAAAATGCAGAAGCTGGCCGAAGAGCAGGGACTGAACGTGTACCCGGAAACGCTGCGCTGCGAGGTGCAGGGAAACATGAAAGGGCCTCTGGCCGAACATCAACTGGAAAAAGCAGCCTTATTTACGAAGACTTTTATAGAGAAGCTCACTAAGAATTCATAGATGCATGATGTAGAAAACCGGCTCACCCCAGCCATTGCGGGTTGGCTGCGGTGCTGTCGAACAGGTTATCTGTCTTGTAGAGCTCGTATTTACCTTCCACTGAAGCCTGGCGCGTTTTCTCCAGCAATGCTTCGCGCTCCGCGCCAGCCAAAGGCTCAAAGTTCCTGGCGATATCAAGGGCTTGTTCCAGAATCTTGAGTGAATCACAGCCGGTAATCGTCACACTGACCGGCAGGCTCATGGCGTAAAGCAGGCATTCCCTGGCACTCACCGCCTTGCTGCCCAGGAGTACCCCGGCGCCGATGGGTTTCATCCCCAGGACCCCCGTTTTTCGTTCTACCAGAACCGGCAGGACTTTTTTCTCGAAGCTGTTGTAATGCGCGTCCATCACGTTTAGCGGCATCTGCACGGTATCGAATTCAAAGTTGTTTTCCAAAGCCACCTGCAGCATTTTTAAATGAATATCCGGACTCTTATGCCCCGTGAAACCGATGTAGCGAACTTTGCCGGCTTTCTTAGCCTCAAGAAAAGCCTCCAGGGCTCCGCCGATAGTAAATATCCGATCCGGGTCTGACATACGGATTACCTCGTGAAACTGGAGCAGGTCGATGACGTCGGTCTGCAGCCTCCTCAGGGATTCGTCTATCTGGTCATTAGCTGTTTTCTTGTCCCGACCGTCTACCTTGGTCATGAGAAACACTTTCTTCCTGTATCCATCGCGCAGGGCCTTGCCCATGCGCATCTCGCTCTGGCCATCGAAATAGTCCCAGCAGTTGTCCATGAAATTGATTCCGCTATCGATAGCGGTCCGTACGATAACGATGCTTTCTTTTTCGCTTTTGGTCAGGCCAAGGTGTGCCCCACCCAGACCGATGATGGAAACTTTCTCACCGGTGCTGCCCAGCACGCGATAGGGTATTTCCATTCCCATATCGATGTCTCCTTTTCGATGGTTACAAACCGATGCGCATCTTACCCGAAAACGAACTATTCGAGCAACGAGCAAATCGATGGCTAGCTGAGTACCCTGCCGTAGAAACCCTTTATTCCGGCCCAGACGAAGAAGACGGAGAACGCTATCAGTACAGGATATATGACGTACAACGGCATATGAGGTGCCGTGGTCAGTGCCGCCCGGAAACCCTCGGTTACGTATATAAGCGGGTTAAGGCAGACCAGCGCCTGCAGCCACGGAAAGGGGCCGATCTTGACAGCCGCCAGCGACACCCAGGGGTAATAAGTTCCACCCAGGAATGTGAGGGGCAGCACAATGAACCCGAACATGAGGCCTATGTTACGGGGTGCGATGCGGGTACCGAGTACCAGGCCTAGAGCCGAGGTCATGATACAGGTCAATGGAATTAAGGTAAGCAGCTCCGCCCAGTGTACGGACAGGTTCGGCTGAACTCCATGCGCGTGGACAACTGCAGCAATCGGAAACACGATAACGGCGGCGATAAGCCCCTGAATGGCTCCGGCTACTACTTTGCCTATTGCCACCATTGATACGGGTAGCGGTGCCAGCACCCGGTCTTCTATCTCTTTGGTGTAACCGAACTCATTGGCCAGAGGCAGGGCCACCGCCTGTATGCCCTGAAACATAATCGATAGGCCGACGATGCCAGCAACCAGTATGGTAGCAAATGCTGACAGCCCGCCCGGAGCGCCGGCGCCCACCCCCTCGCCTATCTGGGGAAACACGTACAGGAATACGAAAACCAGTAAAAATGGCTGGATAAGAGTGCGGGCGATGAATACACCGATGTTCTTCTTCAGCACCGTCAGGTCACGTAACAGCAGCGCGCTAAAGGCGGCGCGGCTAATGGCGCCTGCCGAAGGTATTCCCTTATTCCCTTGCATGTACGGGGTAGCAGATGCAGTAGACATCAGTCTCGCAGCTCCTTTCCTGTGAGGTTAATAAAGACAGTTTCGAGCGTAGGTTCGGCAACGGATAAATCGGTGATATTGAAGCCGCCCTGCTCGGCAACGGCCACTACTCGCGGCAAAATACCGGAGGCGCCTTTTACATGAAGCTGAACGGTGCCGTCCAGGCGCTGGCTCTTGGTGGCACCATGTACCTGTCTTTGAAGGAGCTGCGCGAAAGCATCCAGGTCGCCGGTGGCTGTAACCGTCACGATGGTATCTGCGTCAACCGACTCCTTTAATGCCTTAGGTGTGTCCACCGCCAGAAAACGACCGTGGTCCATTATAGCTACGCGGTCGCATACCGAATCGGCCTCTTCCATGTAGTGGGTGGTCAAAAGTATAGTCTGACCTTCGGCGTGCAGCTTGCCCAGAATTTCCCACAGGGCGAGACGGCTCTGCGGGTCGAGACCGGCGGTTGGCTCATCGAGAAATAAGACCGAAGGCCGGTGCAAAAGCGCTCGAGCCACCTGAAGCCGCTTGGCCATACCGCCCGAAATCGTACTTACGTCGGACTTGGCACGTTCGGAAAGACGAAACTCAACCAGTAGCCTGTCGGCAGCTTCACGGCTCTCCCTGGCACCCATTCCGAACAGGCGTCCATGATAGTACAGGTTTTCCCAGACGTTCAGCGCCCGGTCCAGGTTGTTGCTCTGGGCTACCATTCCAATCACTCGCTTCACCAGCGACGGCTGAGCCACCACGTCTATGCCGGCTACGCTAGCCCTGCCGCCGGTAGGCACTACCAGAGTGGTAAGCATGCCCACAGTCGTCGTCTTACCCGCGCCGTTAGGACCGAGCAATCCAAACACCTCGCCGTGGTTTACTGACATGTCCAGCTTATCCACGGCCAGGACTCCGCCGTGGTAGCGCTTGGTCAATTGCTCGCATCTGATTACTTCTTCGATCATGGAACCTTGCCTTTCGTATCGCTCCACCGATAGTCGGGCATCTCAATTCAGCTATAAATTATTTGTGTGTTCGAATTAAAACACTAAGTCTAGAATATTTTACAATTAGATTTCAATTCAAATTTTCTATAATAGATTGTACAAAATAAATGTGGAAAAGTTATTAAATTAAATGCCGATTGATTACAAAAGTATGAAATTTCAGCTAATTTGCAGAGCTGTTGGACTAACGTACTGGGAAATTACCTTGACAGGCGGCATTTGTAGCCGTATGATAGTGCACCAAGGTAAACGGCAGGTAAACGAGAATTATAAAGTCCGACCTCGGATATGTAAAAACTGAATTCGAAAAGGAAAGTGAATGCCACGAAAAGCCAGGACGGCAGTAAAAAAAGATAAATTATTCATTCTTATCGAGTGGCTGGCCGCTCGCCCTCTGTTGACCGAGCTTACATTAACAGCAATTACAGTACTGTTCGGTATGCAAGTCCTGAGGGTATTGATACCGGATATTAACTGGGTACTGGGTAACCTATTTGGCCTTGGAGCACTTCAACTCGGATTAATCGGAATCGCGATATTTATCACCGGCTTTCTTTCCGGTCCATTAAGCTGGCTTACCGGCAACAGGCGTTTGATAACCTTCACGGTTGCAGGGCTGGGTCTGGTTAGATTATTAATGCAGGTTTCTTGGGATGCGCCCATTTTTAGTTTGGCGCTGGCTATCCTGGGAACGATTCTATTTATTCTCTTTTTGCCGGCGGGCTTTGAAGATGCCCGGCTTCGCGGCGGCCGGTCTGTTACCAACTACGTATTAGGCTTTCTAGGCGGCCTGGCACTCGATACCGCAATAAACGGCGCCTTTGGTACGTATGATGTAGCCTGGCAGGCTAATTTGTTGCCGGTATTGCTAACGCTGCTGATATTCATTGTTCAGCTGGTTCTACTCATCGGTACAACGCCTGCAATTTACGGAGAATCGGCAAAATCATCGGCCAGAGCGGCCGCAAGAATTTCAATACCGAAGTCATTTACCTGGCTGGCCATCGGCCCCTTCCTGTTTCTGGAACTGGTGGTTTTTCAGAATATCCCACGTCTGGCAACGCTTACCGGGTGGACATTGCCCTGGGCATTCGGACTCACTTTAGTAGCTCAATTGGCCGGTTTGGCGGTGGCAAGCCTTATTGTGGTCAGAAACTGGCGGATGTTGTGGCTCTGGGCATTCGGAGCCGGCGTAGTCCTTACAACAAGTCTGGTATTCGCCAACCAGCAACCAGCCGCCCTGATAGCCATATTATTTGTCATTGGTCAGGTGCTGGTATCGGCCATAATGACAATGGTTTTGGCAGGCATCGCTTCCAGCACGGGCAAAACGAAGCTATCTACACTCTGGATAGCTAACGGTATAGGAATGGTCCTGTTTATTTTACTCGTAGCAGCCTATTACGCAGTCTACCAGATAAAGCTTCCTTACGCTAACCCGGTAATAGAACTGGTAGCCGGCGGAATTATTGCTGCCTGCGCTATAGGCGCTGTAATATTCGGCAAACAGAAAATTAAGGTTGCCCCGAATGTGTGGGCAGTGCCGGCATTCGCCCTGATTATCCTCGCATTACCGCTGGCTCAAATAATTACATGGCGCGCACCCGCCCCGTCACCAAGCAGCGGGTTTCCCGTAACAGTGATGACCTACAACTTGAATGACGGTTTCAATCCGCAGGGTAAACTGGACATCGACGAAATAGCTAAGGTGATTGAAAATAACAGACCCGATATAGTTGCGCTACAGGAAGTGTCCAGAGGTTCACTGGTAAATGGGCGATTGGATATGCTGCAGTGGCTATCTCACCGGCTGCAAATGCCATATGTTTACGGACCTACGAATGGCCCGTTCACCGGCAATGCCATACTAAGCCGCTACCCAATAGAGGCATATATAAGGGCAACACTGCCACCACCCGGACTGGTCACGCCGCGGGGCTTTATCGTAGCTCTCATCAATGTAAACGACACACAACAATTAAAGGTCATCAGTACGCAATTCGATGACGGAAAAAACGGCCCTGATAACCAGCAATCTGAGGCACAGGCGATTATTGACTTCCGGGGAGCACTCGGAAGCATGATAATTATGGGTGATCTCAATGCGCCACCTGAAAGCCCTGCAATAGATAAGTTGTATCGCGCTGGCCTTAATGATGCAGCTTTAAGATGGGACCAACCTAACACATATCCTTCCTACGCACCGCAAGAAAGGATAGACTATATTTGGACATCCCCGGATGTAGTTACAAGCAATGTTGCGGTGCTATCGAGTACTGCTTCAAACCATCTACCTATCGTCGCCTCGATAAGCACGTACTAACAGTGGAGGTTGATTATGGATATAATTGAACTTCTGAAAACAATGGTGGAAAATAGAGCCTCCGACCTGCATATCAGGGTCCCGAGCACACCGGTACTGCGTGTCGACGGAGACCTGGTACCGCTCAAGGACCAGCCGCAGGTCACTATGGAAGATGTTGAAGCAGCCTTTGATTATATCACCACTCCCGAGCAGAGAAATCGTTTCCATCTGGAAAAAGAGCTGGACTTCGCCTATAGCGTTCCTGGTTTGGCTAGATTCCGTGTAAGCGTAATGCGTCAAAGGGGAACGATAAGCCTCGCCTTCCGCCTGGTACCATTCAAGGTATTTACTATCGATGAGTTGGCGCTGCCAGATATTTGCAAGGAGCTTATTCTTAAACCCAGAGGACTGATCCTGGTCACGGGACCCACCGGCAGTGGTAAATCGACTACCATGGCCGCTATGCTTAATTTTCTTAACGAACGCCAGGCCTGCAATGTAATTACCATTGAGGACCCAATCGAATATCTACATCCGAATATTAAATGCTTGATTGCTCAGAGAGACCTCGGAGATGACACCAAGTCATTCGACATTGCGCTAATTCACGCGCTACGACATGACCCCGATGTTATAGTAGTCGGTGAGTTGAGAGACTTTGAGACTGTGCAAACAGCTATGAGAGCTGCTGAAACAGGACATCTTGTAATGGGCACGTTGCATACAACCGATGCCCCGCAGACAGTCGACCGTGTAATCGATATATTCCCGCCAAATCAGCAGCCACAGATCAGGCTGCAGTTCTCACAGGTATTGGTCGCAGTATTATCCCAGACCTTGTTACCCCGAGCGACCAGCAAAGGACGGATTGCCGCCTTCGAGATTATGACCGGTAATTCTGCCGTTAAAAATCTTATCCGGGAAGGCAAAACTTTCGAGCTGCACAGCGTTATGCAGCTGAGCTCTGCCGAAGGCATGCAAACGCTCGACCAGGCGCTGGCTGACCTGGTGAAAAAGAAAATGGTTTCTGTGGAAGAAGCTAAGATGAAGAGCAGCCACCCGGACCGGCTTAAGAAACTACTGGAATTTCAGCCTTACGGCCCGGCTGCGGCCAGACATTAACTCAAACGTCAAGCCCGAACCAGGCATTTGCCTTTATTTCGCAGCAGTGCATTCAGTCTATTTAGGCAGTTGTGCTGCCAGTATTTCAGCAATATCCTGGACTTTCATCGATTCTTCTACGCCCTTTGCCTTTATAGCATCCTCAAACATCTGCAGACAATAAGGACAGGCTGAGGCCAGAATTTCGGCTTTCAGGTCTATAGCATCCTCCAGACGTTCTTCGCTAATGCGCTTACCGATGCGTTCTTCCATCCAGTAACGCCCGCCTCCTCCACCGCAGCAAAAGCCATTACGCTTCGTCCGCTCCATTTCGAGTAGTTTTGTCGGTGAAATACTTTCCAATATTTCTCTGGGAGAATCGTAAATATTGTTATGCCGCCCCAGGTAGCAGGAATCATGATATGTTAACCTGCTATCACCCATTAAAGCCGGTTGAATCATACCCTGTTTCACTAAATCGGCGATAAACTGCGTATGATGTATAACTTCGAATTCACCACCGAACTGAGGATATTCGTTCTTCAAAGTGTTGAAACAATGCGGGCAGCTCGTGACGATCTTTTTAACGTTGTACTGCTTGAACGTTTCAATATTTTTCATAGCCTGCATTTGAAACAGGTATTCGTTACCCAGCCGCCTTGCCGGTTCTCCGCAGCAGGTCTCTTCTGTTCCCAGGATGGCAAATCTGGCACCGGCTGCTTTCAATATCTTACCAACGGCAATGGCTATCTTCGTGCTTCTTTCTTCCAGAGATGAGGCACAGCCCACATAATAAATAAAGTCGACATTGCTGTCATCAGACATGAGCTTAATATCAAGCCCGCTGGTCCAGTCTACGCGGGTTAAGGTGGTTCCCCGGCAGCTATGGCCTCTGGTCTCGATGCACCTCAGCGCAGCTTCACCTGTTTCCGGTACCGTGGCCTTTTCCAGTACCAGGTTGCGGCGCATGTCGATTATCTTGTCGATGTGTTCAACATAGACCGGGCAAATTTCCTGACAGGCACGGCAGGTGGTGCACGCCCAAAGCTCATCCTCCAGTATAACCTCGCCAGCCACAGCTTTTATCTGGCCGCCATCGGTAGCAGCGGGCGCGGGAGCCGTTTTTCTAGAAGCCATTAAGTCGCTGCGCCTCTCCAGCATATGTGCTTTCAGGTCCTGTATAACCTTCCGCGGCGATAGAGGCTTACTTGTGAGCCAGGCGGGGCATCTGTCCTGGCACCTGCCGCAATTAGTACAGGCATCCAGGTCAAGCAACTGTTTCCAGGTAAAATCTTCTATCTTGGCCACGCCGAAGGTCTCGGCTTCTTCGATATTTATCGTAGATAGCGCGCCTTTGGGGCGGGACGACCTGAAAAACGCATTTATGGGTGAGACGATGATATGAGTCAGGTTATCAAACGAGTAACATACGTAATAGATAGCACCCAGGGCCAGGGCGGTATGAAACCACCACAAGCCGAGGTATGTATTAATCCTGACAGCATCCGGCAAGCCGGCAAAAAATCCGGCAACCCAATAGCCGCCGAAAGACCATTGTGCCCATTCCGGATGGCTGTAAAATACGGGTTGTACCAAACCCTCGGGGGTAGCCGCCAGCATGCGGAAGCCTTCGATAAAGTAACCGGTGAACACCACAACAAAAACCAGGATGAGAACAATACCGTTATCGAGCACCGTATTCAATCTTTGCGGCTTCATGATATACCGGCGAACCGCCGCCATGATGACCCCGACCAGCATAAATACTCCACCCATATCCAGAGCAAAACCGAGACCTAAATACACGTTGCCGTAAATAAAGTGATATACATAGTGGTCTATAACATCCAGACCGGTTCCGATAAGTAGAATGCTGCCTCCTATAAAGAGAAGGAAATGCATGATTCCCGGATATGCTTCTCGGAAGAACCGCCTGTGGAAAAGGGCATCACTGAATGCCAGAACAATATAATTCCAAAATCTTCTGCCCAGATGGTCTGACCTGTTGTCCGGCTTGCCGACCCTCCACAAATGCCAGCGATTAATTAGAGCCCAGATGAAAATCCCCAGAGCTCCTAAACCAAGCGGATACAAGATGACAGGCCCCAAAGAAATATCCCAGAAAATTTCACGGAATGCTTCCATGTTTGTCAGTCCCTCCTTGTATGTCGTTTATCGGAATTTAAGTTAATAATGTTTCAGTAGCTCAAGACTACGCTTACTGGCCAGGGCAAACAACCGGTCGATGGAACCATCAGGACAGACCGCTCCGCCGAGCTCAACTTCTGAAGCGTCTCCAAAAGCATGATAGTCCGTCCCCCCTGTGGGTATAAGGTCATATTGCTTGGCAAGCCTGGCCAGTCTGCCGATAACATCGGGGTTGTAATCACGATAATAAACTTCCAGCCCTATTAAACCAACGGACTTTAGTTCAGGCATAAGGTCATTCAGATCGGAGATGTCTGCGGGATGCGCCAGAACGGGTAAACCTTGAGCTTCCAAAATCAACTTGACCGCTTCTACAGGCAGTAATTTGTACCTTTCTACATAAGCTGGGCCATTATGCCCGATGTACTTATCAAAAGCTTCTTTCTCCGAGCTAACATAGCCTTTCTCCAGCAGAGCTTGAGAAATGTGCGGCCGGGCAATCGTACCTCCCTTGGCTAATTCAGTGACTCTCTGCCAATCTATGTTCATGCCCAAATCACCGAGTTTAGCAACCATTTTTTGCGCTCTTTGGCGCCGCGACTCACGTAACTTATGTAAAGTCGCGATTAACTTTTTGTCGGTATAATCGATGAAATAGCCCAGGACATGGACTTCACCCAGGGCTACATCTGTATTAATCTCGACGCCCGGTATCACTGTAAACAAAGCAGAGGTTGGCACGGCATCAAGGGCGGGCACGATGCCGTCTATCGTATCATGGTCGGTAATGGCAATAACATCAAGGCCGACTCTTATCGCCAGAGACACAATTTCTTTGGGTTCTAAACGGCCGTCTGAGGCAGTGGTATGCACATGCAGGTCGGCTCTCACTTTATTCTTCCAGATGTATTCTTTTCACGTTCTTAGCTCGGCCTGTAGCCGCATCAGCATCGACCATTATGGCATCAAACACAGCATCTCCCTCACTCACAAAAAATCGGTGAGGCATTCCCGTTAGAAAGCTGCGAATAGCTGATTCGGTGTCCACGCCGATAACCGAATCGACGGGTCCAACCATGCCCACGTCGCTAACGTATGCAGTGCCTTTAGGCATAATATAACAGTCGGCCGTAGGGACATGAGTATGTGTGCCCAGTATAGCACTAACTCTGCCATCAAGATAGCGACCCATGGCCACTTTCTCCGAGGTAGCCTCGGCATGAAAATCCACTATAATAACTTTTGCTTTGCTTTTCAACTCCGAAAGGAAGCAGTCCATGGCCCTAAAAGGGCAATCGTACTGGCCAATGAAAACTCGTCCTATGATATTGACTACCAGGACACCATTGATCTCGAGGAAACCACGGCCCGGCACTCCGGGCGGAAAATTCAGCGGGCGAATGATAGGCAGTTCACCATCCAAGTGAGGCATAATCTCTTTTTTAGCCCAAACGTGATTTCCAGTGGTTATTACATCGACGCCACAGTTACACAGTTCTTTGGCTGTATCGGGTGTTATGCCGATTCCTCCTGCAGTGTTCTCACCGTTGGCAATGACCATGTCCAGTTCATAATCATGACGAAGGCCTGGCAAAAAATGCTGCACCGCCCTCCTGCCAGGCCTGCCAACTACATCGCCGATCATTAATACACGCAATATAGTTCCTTATATGTTATTTCGGTTTTTATTTCTTATTTAGCATAATCCACTGCTCTGGTCTCCCGCATCACAGTAACTTTGATTTGCCCCGGATACGCCAAAGTATCCTCTATTTTCTTAACTATGTCACGGGCCAATCTCATAGCTCCAAGGTCGTCTACTTGCTCAGGTTTTACCAGAATACGCACCTCACGTCCTGCTTGAATGGCAAAAGCCTTCTCTACCCCAGGAAAGCTATTCGCTACGCTCTCAAGAGCTTCTATACGTTTCAAATATTGCTCCAGGGATTCTCGTCTGGCTCCTAACCTGGACCCGCTTATGGCATCCGCAGTAGCCACTATGAATCCCAGGGCACTTGTAGTTGTCGCCTCGCCATGATGCTCGGATATAGCCTGGACCACCTCAGTCGATTTATCCCACTGCTTAACCAGGTCAGCACCTATCGAAGCATGGGGACCTTCTATCTGATGGTCTACTGCTTTACCGATATCATGAAGCAATCCGGCTTTCTTGGCTAGAGCTACGTCAGCACCGATTTCCGCCGCCAGCATGCCGGATAAATAGGCCACTTCCAGGCTGTGAGTCAATACGTTTTGACCGTAGCTGCTCCGGAATTTCAATCTACCGAGCAACCGAATCAGTTCCGGATGTAGTCCTATTATACCTACTTCACGCACTACACGTTCACCTTCGGTACGGATTGCAGCTTCGACCTCTGTTGTTGCTTTCTCCACCACTTCTTCTATACGGGCCGGATGAATACGTCCATCCAATATAAGGTTATTCAAAGCCACTCTGGCAACCTCGCGTCTGAGCGGGTCGAAACTGGATATAGTTACTGCCTCAGGTGTGTCATCAATAATAAGGTCGACGCCTGTCGCCTGCTCTAAAGCTCTGATATTGCGACCTTCACGACCGATCAGTCGCCCTTTCATCTCATCACTCGGCAAAGGAACAACGGAAACTGTCGTCTCTGAAACTACATCTGTGGCGCAGCGCTGGATAGATGTAGATAGAATTTCACGAGTCTTCTCGTCAACCTCCTCTTTTATCTTCGATTCCCAGTCACGAACGCGTCGTGAAGCATCCTCACGAATTTCTTCTTCTATGGCATCAAGCAATTGTTGTTTGGCTTCTTCGCTTGAAATACCTGAGATTAGTTCCAGTCGCTGAAGCTGCTTGACTCGTATTTCTTCGAGTTGCGACTTTACAGCCTCGATTTCCCTTTCCCGACCGGATAAACCGCGTTCTCGGCGGTCCAAACTTTCCAGTTTACGTTCTAGCTTCTCTTCCTTCTGGCTAAAGCGCCTCTCCAGCCTCTGTAACTCAAAACGTCGCTCACGACTATCGGCTTCGGCAGCAGCCCTTACTTTTATAGCCTCTTCTCTGGCTTTTTGGAGCATGTCCTGATGGGCTGCTGATGCCTCTTCCAGTAGTTTTTTAGCTTCATTTTGATTCCTGCGAAGCTGCTGATTGGCCAGAATCTGTCTGGCAAAATAACCTAAAAGAAGGCCAAGAATAAGAACAAGGCCAACTACAACAAAATATATCGTTGCAGATACAATCATCTGACTGCCTCACTTTCCTAAAACACCACATAATCATGATGTAAAATATCCTAAAATTTTATTACCCTAATAGTAACCCTTCACAAAGCAGGTGTCAAACAAATGTCCTATTCGAAAATACTATAAAGAACTTCTTTTTCTCTGCTCCCATAAACGTTCGGTGGCACGTTTAACTGTCTCGTAACTATAGCCGCGTCGTCGGAGATAATCGTATAGGCGGCGCCTAAAATCATCATAATCAGAACCGGTAAGTCGACGCGCCTTCTTTAGTCCAGCTTCATAAACCGAATCTTCATCATCCAGGTCTTTCAACACCTCGTTTACCGTCTCGGCAGCAACACCCTTTTGTCTCAACTCAAGTCTGATTAGTCTGGTGCTTCTCGGGCTGAATGACAGGCGATTATTCCTCCAAAACTCGGAGAAGCCAACATCGTCAATGAGATGCTGCTCTTTTAGCTTAGAAATGACTTCCTGGACAGTATCGCTATCGAAACCTCGACGCTTCAAGCGCTGCCTTACTTCACTTTCACTGCGGGGGCGGTAGCTTAGATAATGCACGGCGGCCTCCATGCAATTGTAAGAAAGGTCCTTCTTTTTTAGCTCACCTATCTGGTCTGCCGACAGGCTACTGCCGACTTCGAGATGGTGAACTAAAGCCAGTTCTTCAGCAACAGTAAAGGAAAATAGGCTGTCAATAAAGACTTTTATACGCTTTTTTCTATCGTCTAACCGCAGAGCTGTAATAGTTCCCATGTGAACTTCCTCTGCTCCGGGTTGCGAGGTTATGGAATGGCCGACAGTATTATTCGGAAGCTTCTTTGGTTTCAGTACCAGGACCCTGAGCAACGCTGGCTGCAGTTCTTATTTCTTGTTCAATCTTTGAAGCCAGTTCCTGGTTTTGCATCAGATAGTCTCTTGCATTCTCTCGTCCCTGGCCTAACTTCAAATCGCCGTAAGTAAAAAATGTACCGGCCTTTTTAACCACTCCCAGAGCTACACCCAAATCAATGATATCGCCTTCCTTACTTATGCCGCATTTACCCCGTTTAAACATTATATCGAACTCAGCCGACCGAAAAGGAGGCGCAGTCTTATTCTTAACTATTCTGGCCCTGACCCTGGTGCCTATCACATCAGAGCCCTGTTTAATAGACTCGATTCTCCTTAAATCAATCCTTACCGAGCTGTAAAATTTCAATGCTCTGCCCCCCGGAGTAACCTCGGGGCTGCCAAAAATGATGCCCACCTTTTCCCTCAACTGGTTAATAAAGACCACTGCCGTATGTGATTTACTAATCGCTGCTACTAACTTCCTTAACGCCTGAGACATCAAACGGGCCTGTAAACCGACGTGTATGTCGCCCATTTCTCCCTCTATCTCAGCGCGAGGTACCAGTGCGGCCACGCTGTCGACAACTATCACATCAACAGCTCCGCTCCTGACCAGTTCCTCGGTGATACCCAGTGCTTCCTCTCCGTCGTCGGGCTGTGATATACGCAAATCTTCAACTTTGACGCCGCAATTAGCTGCATAAGCAGTATCGAGAGCATGTTCCGCATCTACATAGACGGCAATGCCTCCCAGTTTTTGAGCTTCAGCAATGATATGCTGAGCCAGAGTAGTTTTCCCCGAAGCTTCGGCACCGAAAATCTCGGTAACACGTCCTCGCGGAATACCACCGACGCCCAGGGCTAGATCGAGTCCCAGTGATCCGGTTGGAATAACGTCGGTGGTCGTTCTCGCCGATATTTCACCCAATTTCATTATCGAACCTTGACCGAACTGTTTTTCAATTCGATTTATAGCCAGTTCCAGCGCCTTTTCTTTCTCCGAAGCCATGTATTCCCTCCTGTTACAACGAAACGAATAATAGCACACGCACTATGCTGCCACAATCCAGAAAAATCGGCTTTTGCGGAAATTTATCAGGTGAAAGCAGCCAGAAATCAGTGGTTAGTATAGCATTACGAACAATAGTTCCGCAATTGCTTGAAATGGACAGGTGGAACTGCCATGAAATAGCTTCGCGAAGGTTTCAGTAAAGGCTAAGGTCAGCTATAAATAACGTGAAAACTAGCTTAAAAGAGCAGCCCTTCAACCGGCAGCGTACCGAGACTGTTTTAACTGTCTGCCGTTTTCTTTTGCTCGGCTGGCGGAACGGTAAACTGCTTCAACTTCGCTGCCATCTCTTTTAATTTTTTATCGGCCCTGTAATTGATACTGCCTTCAGGATA
>CAZJID010000049.1:0-14836 GCA_964545945.1 uncultured Dehalococcoidales bacterium | reverse complement strand
ACACCCTCTTAACTTCGGCCAGAGCCCTGTTTCTATCGGGTATCTCCGGCAGCACCGTCACCATACTCACCAAATCCAGCGAGCCGTCCTCAAACGGCAGTTCGTAGGTATTGCTCTCGATCAGCTTAATGTTTTTAATGTCCCGGTTCTCAGGCCTGTTTAACTTTTTCTCGAGCTGCTTCAACATATCCGCCTGAATATCGAGAGCGTATACTTTGCCCTCATCGCCGACCGTCCGGGCAATAGAAGGTGTAAAAGCGCCGCTGCCACAGCCCAGGTCGAGCACCTGCATGCCTTTCTTTATGCCGGCGCGTTCTATTAACTGTTCCGGCGGCTGTATTCTTCTTCTGTAGTTGCTGTCCAGCAACCGCCCGATAAACGCCGGCGCTGGAAAATGCACCAACTTCCTGAATATCCTAACCATGCTAAGCCAGAAGATAAGAAACGCCAGGATGCACAGCAGGATTATTATAGTAATTTTCATTGTCTAAAGGCCTTACCCCATATGTGGATAAAATGCTGGTGATCTATAATGTTAATACACCATTATTACACTAAAACAACCCGGATCTAAGTAAAAGAGACATAGACCCCTGTACCTTATCTGAATTATTTTGACCGATATGGACACTAGCCATCTTTGTTTTTGTTCTTATTTAATTCTTCAATGGCATCTATAATAATATCCTTTTCGTACGCCAGCTTGAATTTTTCTAGGACTCCGAGCGCATCTTTAAGATATTTCAACGCACTATCTGGATAACCTTTTTTCTCATAAATTAACCCTATATTACGCAATTGGCGTGCTTCACCTTGTCTATGACCAATATCCCTGGCAATCATTAGCGCATCTTCGTGATATTTCAATGCTGTATCATAATCACCTCTGTCCGAATAAACTAAACCGATATTACACAAGTCGGCCGCTTCGCCTTCTTTGTACCCAATTTTACGGTCAATTGTCAGTGCATCCTTCTGGTACCTCAGCGCTGTATCCAAATCACCTTTATACGTATAGAGTAATCCAATATTGCCTAAATAATTTGCTACATTTTGCTTGTACCCGATATCCCTGGCAATTTTTAACGCATCCTCATAATACTTCAATGCTGTATTCAAATCATCTTTATCCATATAAATTGACCCTATATGACACAATTGACTCGCCTCAACTTGCTTGTAACTATTGTTTCTGGCAATATTCAACGCGTCCTCATAATAGTTCAGCGCAGTATCCAGATCACATCTATTCATATAGATTAATCCGATATTGCCTAAAGAAATTGCTTCACCTAGTTTATCGTCAATCTCACGATATATCGCCAACGCATCTTCAAAACACTTTAGAGCCCTATCCAAATCACCTTTATCAGCATATATTTTCCCCATATTATTCAAACAAGCTGTTAAACATTCCTTATGATCAATATCAGGACAAATACGTATAGCATCTTGATAATATTTCAGTGCTGTATCCAAATCACCTCTAATTTCGTAAACTAGTCCAATATTGCCCAAATCCCTTGCTTCACTTGCTTTGTCACCAATATCAACATGAATCTTCATTGCATTCTTATGATATTTAAGTGCTGTATCCAAATCACCTTTATTCTTGTAGACCACTCCAATATTGCCTAAACATCCACCCGCTATTACATAATCTCCATTAGCCTTTGCTTGCTCAAATGCTATTTCAAAATAGGACAAGGCTTTTGAAGGATTACCTTGGGTATACTCGACATTTCCAAGCTTTAATAGTAACTCAGGGCTAAGCGAAATATTCCTTTTAGAAATTAGATTCATTTTTTCTTCAAGCTTCTTGAGATCACTTGAAGAGATGATAGGAGGTTGATCAGGATCCAATGGAGTAGGAATTTTCTCTAGAGCCTTTTCAACTAATCCAATCAAACGACTATTATCTATATTTTGTTTGGATTTTTTCAGGAGCCACCATGTAAGCCATACCAATATGATAGTTCCAATGGCTATTATCGCAGTAAGAATTACAAGCCACTGGTCTTTATCAATATTAAGAAGTGTTGTCACTAGTTCGCTTCCGCCAGCTGTTTGTTCAGCCCAATTTTATCCAACCACAATATTTACCAGCCTCTGCGGCACGTAGATGATTTTGGCAACATTGTTGTCTTTGACGTAGGCTTTGATACGCTCGCTGCTGAGGGCAAGCTCCTTGGCTTCAGCTTCGGTAATTGACACCGGCACGGTTACTTTGTCTCTCACTTTACCGTTGACTTGTATGACCAGCGTGACCTGTTCTTCTTTAACCAGATCCTCGTCCCATTTGGGCCAGGGCTGGTTGTGAATGCTGTATGCATGGCCGGTCTTTTGCCACAACTCCTCGGCAAGGTGCGGCGCTGTCGGCGCCAGAAGCAGCAGCAGGTCGGTTATAGCTTCATCCCACAAATTAACCGCCACGGTGCCTGAATCCTGCACCTTTCCCAGGTAATTGGTAAACTCCATCAAAGCGGCGAGCATGGTATTGAAGCGGAAGTTCTCCATGTCAGTAGTGACCCTTTTAATTGTCTGATGAATGAAACGATTTAGCTCTTTCTCCGCATTAGGGTCAGCCTTCTTCTCTGAATACCCCCCCGTTACCAGGTTCCAAACGCGGTTCATCCAGCGGCTCATGCCCACGATGCCCTGGTCGCTCCATTCTCCGCCCAGGTCCCATGGCCCGATAAACATGAGATAAGCCCTGACGGCATCAGCCCCGATCTCAGAAACGTAAATATCCGGCGTGACCACATTGCCCCTCGATTTGCTCATCTTGTCACCCTGGTAAATGATGGTCCCCTGGTTGAACAGCTTAATAAAGGGCTCATCGAAACCCACCAGGCCCAAGTCTCTAATCGCCTTGATGAAGAAGCGGGAATACAGCAGATGCATGACCGCATGTTCGGCGCCGCCGGTATACAGGTCCACGGGAAGCCACTTCTTCACCTTAGCCTTATCAAACGGATGATTGTCAACGCCGGGGCTGGTATAGCGCAGGAAATACCACGAGGAGCACATAAACGTGTCCATGGTATCGGTCTCCCGCTTCGCCGGCCCCGAGCATTTGGGGCAGGTGGTGTTAACAAATGCCTCGCAGTATTTAAGAGGCGACTCACCGGTAGGCCTGAACTCGGCATCAGGCGGTAGTAAAACGGGCAAGTCCTTCTCCGGCACGGCTACGATGCCACATTTCTCGCAATAGACCATGGGAATCGGTGCCCCCCAGTAGCGCTGCCTCGATATAAGCCAGTCGCGCAGACGGTAAGTAACAGTCCGCTTACCCAGGCCGTTTTTCTCCATGTAGTCGCAGATGGCTTCGAAACCCTGCTTGCTGGGCAGGCCGTCGAACTGCCCTGAGTTCGCCATGGTGCCGGTCTCGGTATAAGCGCATTCCAGTTCCTCACCGGACCAGTCAGGAGGAGCGATGACCACACGTATCGGCAGTCCGTATTTTTTAGCAAACTCGAAGTCGCGCTGGTCATGCGCAGGCACACCCATAACGGCACCGGTACCGTAGCTGAGCAGCACGTAATCTGTAATCCATATAGGTACCGGCTGCCCGTTCAGTTTATTGATTACATAGCTTCCCAAAAAGACGCCGGTCTTCTCTCTTTCTTCAGCCGTCCTTTCTATCTCCGTTTTCCTCTGCGTCTGGAGGATATAGGCCTCCACTTCAGCCTTACGCTCCGGTGTGGTCAGCAACGGCACCAGCGGGTGCTCCGGCGCCAGGACAAAGAACGTTACCCCGAATATGGTATCAGGGCGGGTGGTAAATACTTTTATCTCCTTAGTATCGACGCCATTATGGTCCAGTCCGAAGGAAATCTCGGTGCCCGTGCTCTTGCCTATCCAGTTCCTCTGCATTATCTCTATGCGTTCCGGCCAATCGATTTTGCTGAAGTCCAGAAGCTCTTCGGCATACTTCGTTATCCGGAAAAACCACTGCTCCAGCATCTTTCTGCCCACCGCGGAGCCGCAACGTTCGCACATTCCCTCGCCGACTACCTGTTCGTTAGCCAGCACCGTCTGGCAGGTGGGGCACCAGTTGACCGGTGCCTTTGCCCGGTATGCCAGCCCGGCCTCATACAGCTTAAGGAAAAACCACTCGGTCCACTTATAGTATTCCGGGAGGCAGGTAACCACCTCGCGGCTCCAATCGTAAATGGCACCGATGCTTCTGAGCTGGCGTCTCATGTTCTCTACATTATCCATTGTCCAGATATAGGGATGTATGCCGTGTTTAATAGCTGCGTTTTCAGCCGGCAATCCGAAGGCATCGAATCCCATGGGATGGAGCACGTTGTAGCCCTGCATTCGCTTAAACCTGGCCTGGACGTCGGAAGGCGCCATGGCGTACCAGTGTCCTATGTGAAGGTCGCCCGAGGTATACGGGAACATGGTCAGTGCATAAAATTTAGGACGGCTGTCGTTATCTTTGACTTCATAGAGCCGGCCAGCCGCCCACTTATTCTGCCATTTCTTTTCTATTTCGTGGGGATTGTACTTCGCAGCAGACATAACAGCTGATTTTAGCCCCTAGAGGCAATTCAGTCAACTTCACCACAGAGCAGTTTACGGTGGTGTATAATGGCTTTGTGGAAAGGGGGAAATTCGAAACTCTGGTCTACAGGGCCATCGATGCGCTGCCCGAGGAGTTTAAAAACAAACTGGAAAACGTCGATGTACTTGTGGAAGACTGGCCCAGCCCTCGACAAATAAATCATTTCAGACTCAGAAGCAAGGCGCAATTGCTCGGCCTTTATGAGGGCGTACCCCAGACACAGCGGGGCAGCGGCTACAACCTCGTTCCACCCGATAAAATAACGATATTCCAGAGACCCATCGAGATGGAATGCCGCTCAGACCGGGAAATCGAGGACGAAATCGGCAGAGTGGTCAAGCACGAAATCGCCCATCATTTTGGCATCGGAGATGCCAAGCTGTATGAGATAGAAAGGCAGAAACGCAATAAAAGAGATTACGGAGATTGATTGAGATTACAGCGATATCCCGTCTTAATCTCCGTAATCTTTTATAATCTATGTAATCTTATACTTATTTATTTCCCGGTATACTTAGGAGGCCGTTTCTCAAAGAAAGCCTTGGCGCCTTCCTTCTGGTCCTGAGTGCCGAAGCACATAGCGAACAGGTCGGCTTCACACTCGATACCGGCCGAAAGCGTGGTCTCAAGTGATTTATTGACCGCCAGCTTGGCGAATTTCAGAATAGCCGGGCTCTTGCTCTTGAGCTTCCCAATAATCTCTTCCACTGTCTCTTTCAGCTTGTCGGGTGGAACGACCTTATTAACCAGTCCCCACCGTAAGGCTTCTTCGGCAGAAATAGGGTCACCCGTGAAAATCATCTCCCGCGCTTTCTTCTCTCCTACGAGCCTGGGCAAAATCTGAGTGCCGGTGCCGCCAGGTATAACGCCGACGTTTATCTCGGGCTGACCGAAGCGAGCATTGTCAGAAGCTATAATCATGTCGCAGGACATCGCCAGCTCACAGCCGCCGCCCAGCGCCATTCCATTCACCATGGCAATAACCGGTTTGGGTATCTCTCTTATGAAATTGTAAATCCGTCTGGCACCTTTATTCGATGTAATGACACTGACCGCCGTAGCTTCCAGAAAATTGTTTATATCGGCACCGGCGCTGAATGCCTTATCGCCAGCCCCGGTGATAACGATTGCCAGTACCTCGTCATCGTTTCTGGCATCATCCAGTGCAGCTATTACCTCACTTCGCAATTCCTGATTCTGAGCATTACGTTTATCGGGCCGGTTGAGAGTTATCCAGGCAACGTTGTCCTTTTTTTCGTAAATAATGGTTTCGAATTTCATTACTATCCTCCTTATATATTTGTTTATATAGTAGCGCCGCCATCTATAGCCAGAACCTGACCGGTGACATAGCTCGATGCATCTGAAGCCAGGAAAACAACAGCGCCAACCATTTCATCGGGTTCGGCCACACGCCGCAACGGAATCCCCAGCATGGCGCCCTGCAGAATATCGTTGTTGCTCCACAGGGCTTCGCTGAACTTAGTCCTCGTCAGCCCCGGTGCTATAGCGTTCACCCTGATATTATATTGAGCCCATTGTTGCGCCATGACCTTTGTAGCCATAATCACCCCGGCTTTGCTTATGGAGTAAACCGGCAGCAAGTCGGGCGTAATACCGGCCACAGAAGCAACATTGATAATCCTACCACCACCTTTTTCTCTCATCACTCTGGCTACCGCCTGACTCAGGAAAAACAGACCTTTCAGGTTCAAATTCATAATCGAGTCCCAGGCGCGCTCATCTACGTCTATAGCCTGGTCCATGGTCGGATTGGTAGCCGCATTATTTACCAGAATATCGATTCTACCGAACTCTTCCTTAACTTTGTTAACGAGATTGTTTACTTCATCAATTCTGCCTACATGTGCTGCAATAGCCGTACACTCCCTCTCCAAGCCCTTTATCTCTTTAGCTACTTCTTCAAGGTCAGGCAACTTGCGGCTGGCTAAACAAAGGTGAGCACCAGCATTGGCCAATCCAACGGCTATAGCTTTTCCGATTCCGCGGCTGCCGCCCGTTACCAGCGCCACTTTGTCTTTTAGTGAGAATTCGTCCGGGGAAAAACTCATTGGCTACCTCCTAAGAATTATTAGTTTTTGAAGCGAAAAACGACTTCCAAGTATATATCGCCGGACGTATAATACGCAACCGAAATTTTTGGAAACATTAATCCATCGCGATTTTAACACAAACATATTTTTTATATCGCACAAATGGTATAGTATACTTAAAAATTCGATGGACCAGTTTCTAAAATCCTTGTATAAAAACTCAACAGGCGGCAGATAAATAACCGTGGCCAACAATTTGCCTCAGCATGTGGCGATTATAATGGATGGCAACGGCAGGTGGGCGAAGAAACGCGGCCTGCCACGACTGGCAGGGCATAAAGCCGGTACCGAAAATATACGGCTGGTTACCGAAATCTTTGCTGAATATAAAATAAAGTACCTTACACTGTTTGCCTTCTCCACCGAAAACTGGAACCGCCCGAGCATCGAGGTCAGAGGACTTCTAAAAATATTAAGCGATAGACTCGACCCTGAAATCAAACGTCTTCACGAAAAGAATATCCGGGTAAGACACCTGGGAAGGCTAGACGCTCTATCTCCGGAACTACAGCAAAAGATCAAATCAGCTATCGAACTGACCAGCAACAATACCGGCGGCACACTAATCATGGCTTTCGACTATGGTGGCAGGGCTGAGATTGTCGAGGCGGCCCGCCGTCTTCTATCCAATGGCGTTCATGCACAAAATATGACCGAAGATATATTTAAAAACTATCTCTACGCCCCGGATATACCCGACCCGGATTTGATTATCCGCACGGGTGGCGAGACGCGTCTTAGCAACTTCCTGCTGTGGCAAACCGCTTATAGTGAACTATATTTTACCGAGGTGCTCTGGCCTGATTTCAACAGGCTGGAAATTGATAAAGCTCTGGAGATCTATAAGAGACGACATCGACGCTTCGGCAGGATATAGAGCCCGGATAACCGGGGCTGTGTATTGGTGCAGCGGCCGACTACGATATATAAACAGAAATATTTAGTCTACCGTCTTAAATTTTTCCTTCGGAGCTCCGCAGACGGGGCACTGGTCAGGTAGCAGGCCGTCCGAGACGTAACCGCAAACCTGACATACATAATAGGTCGTTTCAGCATCCACCGTCAGGTGCTGAGCTGCTTTTTGATAAAGTTTACCGTGCACTCCATCCACATCGCGGGCCTGGCTGAAGCTCATAGCTACGGCGGGGGCGTCTTCCTCATTGGCATCGGCGATAAACTTCGGATACATCTTGGTCTCAGCCAGATTCTCTCTCTGAAATGCAGCGTCGATGTTCTGCTGGGTATCTTGAACCAATCCCAAAAAACGCAGGCTGTTGTAGGCGTGCACTTCTTCAGCAGCAGCCACGGCACGAAAAAGTTTGCCAATCTGAGTCAATTCCTCCGCGTCCGCTTTCCTAGCGAACGCCAGATCCCTCAGATGTGCCTGCGACTCACCAATAAAAGAGTCTCGCAAGTTCTGCCAGGTTTTCTCGCCTCCCACGGGGGGCTTATAGTCCGTAAATTTCTCTTTTGTAGAATCACAGACCGGGCATTTTGCCGGTGGTGTTCTCTCAAGGCCAACATGCTGACATTTTGTGCAACGCCACATAGCTCCTCCTGTTTGTGATTATTAGATGCCAATCGGTTCCCGTTCATAAAATCGAGCCACTCGTAATTAAATAATAATCAAGAAAATGCATATCTGCAACAGCAGTTAGAGCCACATTAGTATACGAGCAAATAGTAACCCTATTGCCTAAAATTTCAACCTCTTCTTGGCTGCTTTAAGAAGGTCGTCTCTGAATTTTGGATGTGCAATTTTTATGAGAGCCTGTGCTCGTTCTCTTTCATCCAGCGAGGTAAGGTCGGCAATTCCGTATTCGGTCACAACAAATTGAGTGTAGTGCCTGGGAACGGTCACTCGAGCTCCTTGAGTTAAATAAGGTACGATGCGTGATACCGTTCCGCCTTTGGCGGTGCTGGGCATGATGTTTATGGCCCGGCCACCCTCGGACCAGAAAGCACCGATGACAAAGTCGAGTTGTCCGCCGGTGCCCGAAAACATAACGTCTCCGATTGACTCCGATGCAATTGTACCTACCAGGTCGACCTCGATTGAGCCGTTTATAGCCACCAGATTCTTTTGCTGGACCAACAGAGGAATCGAGTTGCAATACGAAGCCGAGTAGAACTCGACCATGGGATTATCGCCCAGGAAATCATAAAGGTCCTGGTCGCCAATAGCAAAGGCCATAACTATCTTATTTTTATGTATTTGCTTAAATTTACAGGTCACCACACCCTTTTCCACAAGCTCGCGCGTACCCATAGGAGCCATCTCGGTATGAAGTCCCAAGTCTCTCAGCCCGCTCTCTGCCAGCAGTTTGGATATCTCTCCCGGCACCGCGCCTATCCCAACCTGAAGACAATCCCTGTTCTTAAGAAGACTAACCACGTTTTTGGCTATCTTTATATGGACATCTGTTGGCTCGGCCAGTGGCAGTGTCAGCATGGGTTCGTCAGTTTCAACGAATTTATCGAAACGACTGACGTGATAAGTCGTATCTCCATACGTCCACGGCACGTTCTTGTTCACCTCGCCGATGACATAATCGGCTTGATTGATAATATCCGGCGTGTAGAACAGGTCAAGGCCCAGTGACACAAAACCGTGTTCGTCCGGAGGCGTAACCTGGGTAATTATGCCCTGCCTACGGGGGAATCGCTTTTGCCGATCTTCCGCCACGAGACCAACATCGGAGCTCTGCACCGGCACAAATACCGAATCGCCTGATTCATGGCTCTGCATAGTAAGTATGCTGTAAAAGCCCGTTATCAAACGGAATGTTTTCCTGTACTCGGGGTTGAAAATTTTGTAAGGATGAAATACAAGTGACGAAATATAGTCTACATCATCAAGCTCATCTTTCCTGTCGGCGATGGCATCCATCATGGCGGTGGAAGGCTCGCCCAGTCCGAGAGGGGTATATAGGCGGTCTCCCGACTTCACCAGCCTGGCTGCCTCCTCATGGCTGCACAGCTTCGATTTAAAATTATCTTTCCACGTCATTTTTGCAGCAGATACCATTTCCTCAGTCTCCTTCATCCACATTGTATATAAAGAAATATTAAATAGTCATAAAATTGGGCACCAAAAACATTAAAAATCGTTACATTTTGGGCAATACGTTAGCGGTTTCGAAATAAGTGAAGACTCTTAATACCCCTACAGGTATTCTCTTCACCATGGTTCGACAGGCTCACCATGAGCGGTGACCACCGTGAGTAGAGATCCTAGGCTAGGCTAGGCTAGGCTAAGCTAAGCCAGACCCAACCCTTCTATATCACCCTGTTTGCCTTGCCCACCACGGAATGAAGGCGGCCCACACAGCTGCCCACCATCCACGACAACTGTCTCGCCGGTTACATATTTAGCCAGGTCGGAGGCCAGGAACAGAACAACGCCGGCCACGTCTTCCGGTTCGACCAGACGAAGCATAGCAATCCTTTCGACCGCAGCCTGGCCGGTTGCCGGGTCCTTCCAAAGGGCTTCACTAAGCCGCGTCTTTATTACCCCTGGCGCAATTGCGTTCACCCTTATACCCCACTGGCCCCACTCCTTGGCCATTACCTGGGTCAGCATGACATAGGCCGCCTTAGTTACACTGTAAATATTAAGGTCGCTGGGCCTCAAAGCACCGACTGACGCGGTATTAATCATACAGCCGCCGCCTTGTTCTTTCATTACCCTGGCTACAAGCTGAGCCAGGAAAAAAGGGCCCTTCAGGTTAACATTAAAGGTCGTATCCCATGCCCACTCCTCTGCATCCAGTAGCGGCCCGGCGTATGGATTAGTGCCGGCATTATTAAAAAGGATATCTATCCGGCCGAATTCTTTCACAACTTTTTCGACTAGATTCTTTGACTCTGCCATCTTGGCTACGTGTGAGGCCACCGCCAGACTTCGAACACCCTTGGCTTTAACATTCTCGGCCACCTTCTCCAGGTCTGCCAGCTTCCGGCTGGCTACGACTACATCGGCACCCGCGCTAGCGAAAGCCAAAGCACTGGCTTCACCTATACCTCGACTGGCTCCGCTCACCAAAGCTACCTTACCCTCCAAAGAAATTTTGGAAAATTCCATTTGTTTCCTCCTTTTCTGAATGCGTACCAAAGTTAGCACGGGGCAGCCTGCCAGTCAAGCTGAAAACTGATGAAGGCGCCGCTGCCGAACAATTTGAGCCGGCAGAGATGGCTAAGCCATCCTATATTTCACCGACGGGAACAGGTATCCGAATTGATAGACGGTCGAGTTAGGTTTATACTTAAGCAGTGTCCACCATGGCCGGTCCCGATAAGATCCTCATCGTAGAAGACGACCGTAACCTGCTGGAGTCGCTCGCATACAATCTTCGTAACGACGGTTACGCGGTTGTCACAGCCGCCGATGGTGCCGAGGCCCTGGATGTTACCAGGAGAGAAAAACCTAACCTTGTTATACTGGACCTCATGCTGCCGAAGATGAGCGGCTTCGAGGTGTGCCGCGTTCTCCGCAAAGAAACGACAGTTCCGATATTGATGCTCACGGCAAAGGTGGAAGAGACCGACAAGATAGTCGGCCTCGAAATCGGCGCCGACGATTATATAACCAAACCATTCAGCCTGAGAGAGTTACTGGCTCGCGTCAGGGCTATACTTCGCCGGTCGAGGATGGTTCAAGCAAGACCCGGAACCAAAGATGAACCATTAAAAATTGGCAATCTTGAAGTTGATACCGCCCGTCACCGGGCTTTAAAGGGACCTACAGAACTTGCGTTAACACCAAAAGAGTTCGATTTACTGGTTTTCCTGTCCAGAAACAAAGGCTTCGTATTTAGCCGCGACAAGCTTCTGGAAAAAGTGTGGGGATACGATTTCGCGGGTGATACCCGGACGGTAGACGTTCATATAAGGTGGCTTCGAGAGAAAATAGAAGATAATCCAAAGGAGCCGAGGATTTTGTTAACGGTCCGGGGGGCAGGTTATAAGCTGGAAGGATAACCATGTCGCGTAGTATCTACTGGAAAATCACGATTCCCTTCATCCTGCTTTTCGTTGCAGGCATGGGTATTCTGGGGTTCTACCTGGCCGATACCACCAGGAATACTGAGATTAACCATCTGGAGAACCAGTTGGCAAACGAAGCCGTACTGGTTGCTGAAATCAGCGCGCCTGCCTTTGCCGACCCAATCAAACAAAGTGACATCAACAGTATTGCTAAAACAACCGGCAATGAAATTCAAGCCAGAGTTACGCTCATCGCCAAAGACGGGACCGTTCTGGGTGATACCGAACATGACCCGCTGACTATGGAAAACCATGCTATGCGCCCTGAAGTAGCCGCAGCGCTGTCTTCGGGTACAGGCCAGTCTATTCGCTACAGCGCTACACTTCACGAGAGCATGTTGTATGTTGCTGTTCCCATCATAGAGCAGGGACAAGTCATGGGTGTTGCTCGAATAGCCATTCCGTTAACAACAGTGCAAAGCTCAATAAACAGCTCGGTGGCGATTGTGGTCTCAGTCATTGCCATAGTCGCCATAATGGTTGTTGTAGCCGCTGCACTTATAGCTAGCCTGATAACACGTCCAGTCAGGCAGATTACCGAGGCCGCAGAAGGCATCGCAGCGGGAAAGCTAGACCAGCAGATATCGGTAAGAACCAGTGACGAGATAGGCCGGCTGGGACGGGCTTTTAATGAGATGTCCTTGAATCTGAAGACGACGATGGCGACGATAATGGATGAAAGAAGCAAACTGGTGACCGTTCTCTCCAGCCTGACCGATGGTATCATCATGACCGATACCGACGAAAAGATTGTGCTGGTCAATCCAGCCGCCGAGCGGCTTTTCAATTTCGAAGAGGCAAATGTAACAGGACACCCCTTTATAGAAGCCGTACTAGATTACGAGATCGACAGCGCCGTTAAGAAATGCCTCGAGACAGCTACCGAGCAGACGCTCCAGCTTGATTCAACAGCGGGTAAATTTCTTAGAGTTATAGCCGTACCCGTAACGGTAAGCGAATCAAAGTCAGCTTTGATACTATTTCAGGACCTGACTGAGCTCAGAAGTTTACAGACTATGCGTCGGGAGTTGATTGGCAACTTGTCTCACGAACTTAGAACCCCGATAGCTGGAATCAAGGTAATGGTTGAAACTCTGAAAGACGGAGCCATCAAGGATAAGAAAATAGCAGAAGATTTTTTGACCAGAATCGATGATGAGATTGACCGCTTGACTCAGATGGTATCAGAGATAACAGAACTATCCCGCATTGAGACAGGCCGGGCTGACTTACAGATGTCGGCAACAGACCTTAACCTGCTGGTAAAAGAAGTTGTCGCCCAGATGAATACACTCGCCAAAAAACAGCAGCTAACCGTAGCCACTAATCTGTTAAGAGGCCTCCCTACGATTAAAGCCGACAGAGAAAGGATTCGTAACACGATAGTTAATCTGGTCCATAACGCCATTAAATTTAATCGCCCGGGCGGTAGAATAGAGATTTCCACACGAGTTGACGGCAATTCCGTCATTGTCAGCGTATCCGACACCGGCATTGGAATTTCCGCAGAGGCCTTGCCCCACGTCTTCGAGCGCTTTTATAAAGCAGACAAATCCAGGTCGCATGATGGTAGCGGTCTGGGACTGGCCATCGCCAAACACACGATTCAGGCTCACGGCGGCAGAATCTGGGCCGACAGCCAAGAGGGCAAGGGATCTATCTTCAGCTTTAGCCTTCCCCTCGAAGCCAATGCCGTTGCGAAGAATTCCTAAAATTTAACAAATCTTTAACAAATCCTTAAGCCGCTCTTAAAGTGCGTCTAATAATATTAAGCTAGACGCATGAATGCGATTTAATGCTTTCATTTTAATAGGATAGCGCTATCACACAGCAGAAAAACACAACTAGCAAATAAAAATTTACAAGAGGAGAACAATAAACTTGCAGATGTCAGTTAAAAAATGGTCTATACCTCTGGCGGTACTATTGCTTTTTGCCACGGTCCTCACCGCTTGTGGCTCGTCGGCACCGGCCTCTACTACACCATCCGTACCGGTGCCCTCCCAGGCCATTAATCTGAACGGCGCAGGAGCTACCTTCCCGGCACCACTATACACCAAGTGGTTTGATGAGTACTATAAGCTTACCGGAGTGAAAATAAACTACCAGCCGATCGGCTCCGGTGCCGGCATCACCCAAATTACGGAAGGCACCGTCGATTTCGGCGCCAGCGACGGTATCATGACCGCCGAGCAGATAGCCAAGGCGGAGGCGGCACATGGCTCAATTTTGCATATACCCATGACCAGTGGCGCGGTAGCAGTCGTCTATAATCTTCCGGGTATCGGTACCGGTGAGCTCAAACTAACGGGAGACGTCCTGGCAAATATCTATCTTAAAAAGATAACTAAATGGAATGACCCTATGATAACGGCCATCAACCCGGGCCTACAACTTCCGGATATGGCAATAGCAGTTATCCATCGCTCCGATGGGTCCGGTACTACCTTTATATTCACCAACTACCTGTCTAAGGTTAGCGAAGACTGGAAGACCAGCGTAGGCAATGCTACATCGGTAAACTGGCCCGGTGATATCGGCGGTCAGGGCAATGCCGGCGTGGCCGGCCAGGTGCAGCAGATACCGGGGGCGATCGGTTATGTCGAGCTTGCTTACGCGCTACAGAACAATATGACCTATGCCATGCTGAAAAACACTGCCGGCAACTACATCGCACCCTCGCTGGCAGCAACCACCAAGGCCTCCGAAGGCATCACCTTGCCTGATGACATGAAGATTATGATTACCAACTCATCTAACCCCGATGCTTATCCGATTGCCGGCTTCACCTGGATACTGGCCTACGTGAACCAGAACGACAAGGCCAAGGGTGAAACCCTGGTGAATATGCTGTGGTGGGCAATACATGATGGCCAACAGTACACAACGCCTCTTGATTACGCACCGCTTTCAAGCACCGCCGTAGCCAAGGCGGAGAATGAGATACGCTCCATCAAATACGAGGGACAGCCGCTGCTAAATAAATAGACAATAAGAACAAGAACGGCGAAATGAAGGTGAGGTTAAACTCACCTACATTTCGCATTTGCGCAGGTATAGAGTCTTGAGTTTAACTGATAGACCGAGCACCGCATCATCCATA
>CAZJID010000048.1:0-15800 GCA_964545945.1 uncultured Dehalococcoidales bacterium | reverse complement strand
GAACTATAGGTCATGTTGACCATGGTAAGACGACATTAACGTCGGCAATTACTCTATGTCTGTCTAAGGATACTGAGACTCAATTCAGAGCTTTCGATTCGATCGATAACGCGCCTGAGGAGAAAGCGCGCGGCTTAACGATCGCTATTGCCCATATCGAGTACGAGACGGCAAAACGACATTATGCTCACGTGGATTGTCCCGGGCATGCCGACTATATTAAGAACATGATTACCGGCGCCGCACAAATGGATGGTGCGATACTGGTGGTTAGTGCTCCTGACGGACCTATGCCTCAGACTCGCGAACATGTACTTTTGGCTCGCCAGGTAGAGGTGCCGAGCATACTTGTAGCCTTGAATAAGGTAGATATGATGGACGACCCGGAATTGCTTGACCTGGTCGAACTCGAAGTCAGAGACCTTCTTAGCAAACAGAAATTCCCCGGAGATAAAACGCCTATTATCCGGGTTAGTGCCTTGAAGGCACTGGAGTGCGGTTGCGGCAAAAGGGACTGTGAATGGTGCGGTAAAATTTTACAGTTGACCGATGCCATAGATGAGTGGGTTCCTCTTCCCGTCAGACCCAAGGATAAACCCTTCCTGATGCCGGTAGAGGATGTATTTGGCATCAAGGGACGAGGCACGGTAGCCACTGGTAGGGTGGAGCGTGGTGTGGTTAAAACAGGCGACGAAGTTGAAATTGTAGGTATAAAGGAGACCCGGAAGACTGTGGTAACCGGTGTAGAGATGTTCCATAAAACGCTGGAAAATGCCGAACCCGGAGATGCCATCGGGCTTCTGCTCAGAGGTATTGAGCGTGAAGATATTGAGCGGGGGCAGGTTCTGGCAGCGCCCGGTTCTATTACGCCACATACCCATTTCGAGGCCGAGGTATACGTGTTAACCAAAGAGGAAGGCGGGCGGCATACTCCGTTCTTTAATGGTTACAAGCCGCAGTTCTACATCAGGACACTCGATGTTACCGGCGTTGCCGAATTACCCAAGGGTGTGGAGATGGTCATGCCTGGCGATAACATAAAAATGACAATTAAGCTTATTTATCCGGTAGCTTTGGAGCAAGGTCTGCGCTTTGCTATTCGAGAAGGTGGCAAGACGGTCGGAGCCGGAGTCATCGGTAAAATTATTGAGTAAATATGGCTAAGAAAGGTGAATCGCGTGGTGTTATTCATCTGGCGTGTACTCAGTGCCAGGAGAGAACATATACCACGGACAAAAATAAGAAAAATGACCCACAGCGGTTGGAGCTAAAAAAGTATTGCCCTCGTTGTCGTACGCATACGCTTCACCGGGAGACGAAGTAACCCTTGGCCAACAAAAGTCAGCCTCAAGTTATTGCTAAAAAACGGTCCCGTTTTGCTTTCTTTGGGGATGTTATAAGCGAACTGAGGAAGGTAACCTGGCCGTCGAGACGGGATACCGTACGTCTGACAATCATGGTAATCATTGTATGTTTTATCGTAGGGATTTTTTTAGGAGCATTGGACTACGGTTTTTCTGAGCTTGTTTCCAGGCTGTTGCTGCGTGGGGGTTAGAGGATGAAGAACGGCGATAAGCACTGGTATATTGTGCATACCTATTCGGGGTATGAGGAACGTGTCCAGAAGGCACTGGAACAAAGAATTAAGTTCATGGATGCCAAGGACAAGATCTTTAAAATAGAAATACCCAAAGAGGAAGAAATTGAGATAAGGAGTGGGCAGCGGCGCACCGTGGCCAAGAAGGTCTTTCCCGGTTATGTTCTGGTGCAGATGCTGATGGATGACGACAGCTGGAACGTAGTTCGCAATACTCCGGGTATAACGGGCTTTGTGGGCAGCGGTAACAAACCCACTCCACTATCAGAAGCAGAAGTAAACTCTATATTGAAAAGGACAGAGGGCTCGCCGCAGATTAAAGTGGGCTTTAGAAAGGGAGAGAGCGTCAGAGTAGTCGATGGTCCTTTTACTGATTTCGTCGGAGTGGTTGACGAAATAAATGTGGCCAAGGGTAAAGTAAAAGTGATGCTTACCCTGTTTGGTAGGGAGACGTCTGTGGAACTCGACTTTTTACAGGTTCAGAGGTTGTAATGGCTAAAAAAGTTAAAGCTATCATCAAACTGCAAATCGAGGCAGGTAAGGCGACACCGGCACCGCCGGTTGGACCAGCACTGGGACAGCACGGCGTTAATATCATGGCGTTCTGCAAGGACTATAATGACCAGACTAAAACCCAGTCTGGTTCCATTGTTCCTGTAGAGATAACCGTTTATGAGGACAGGTCGTTTACTTTTATTACCAAAACACCTCCGGCTTCCGACCTGCTGAAAAAAGCTTTAAATGTAGAAAAGGGCGCCGGCACTCCGGGCCAGCAAACAGTAGGCACTTTACCTCGTGAGAAAGTATACGAGATTGCCCGGGTCAAGATGAGGGACCTGAATGCATTGGACCTGGAAGAAGCAGCGCGAATTATCGAAGGAACTGCCCGCAGTATGGGAATCGACGTGGAGAAATCATGACATTCAGAGGTAAAAAGTATAAGGAATCGACTAAGCTTTTGGATAGAGAGTCGGCGTATGCACCCCGTGAGGCTGTAGAATTGGCTAAGAAAGCCGCCTTTGCCGGCTTCGACGAGACTGTTGAGCTTCATCTTAGAATGGGTGTCGACCCCAGAAGCGCCGACCAACAGGTTCGAGGTATAGCCTTACTACCGAACGGACTGGGAAAGAAGGTCAGGATTGCTGTCTTTGCGCAAGGTGAAGGTGCCAGATCTGCTGAGACAGCGGGTGCCGATTATGTGGGTAGCGATGATCTGGTAAAGAAGATTGAAGGCGGCTGGCTTGATTTTGACGTGAGCATAGCTACTCCTGATATGATGGGTAAGGTGGGCAAGCTGGGTAAAATACTAGGCCGTAAAGGGTTGATGCCTAACCCTAAGTCAGGTACAGTTGTGGCCGGTGAAGATTTACCCAGAGCTATTACCGAAGCCCGCAAAGGACGGGTGGAATTCAGACTGGACAGGACAGCTATCATACATGTGCCTATTGGCAAAGTCAGCTTCGACGAGGCTCAACTCGTGGAGAACCTGACAGCGCTAATAGAAGCTGTAAACAAGGCTAAACCGAGTGGGGCCAAGGGACAATATTTTAAAAGCGCGTTTCTGACGACAACTATGGGGCTTGGCATCAGGCTTGACTTAAGGCCTCTCTTGTCATAGTATATCCAGGTTCTTTATGAACTGAATAAAGATTTGTTGAGTGCCCATGACGGCAGGTGCCGTGAGCTTAATATATGCCTGTCCAGGTGACTTAAAATAAACGGGTAATTGTACCTGGTTTAAAGTCCTTGTGTCATGGCAAGGACTTTTTTATTTTTCAGGAGCGTGAGCTATGTTGAAACAAAAGAAAGAAAAAATGATAGAGGAACTGACCGATAGTTTATCTCGCTGCACTATTGCCATAGCCACCGATTATCGAGGTCTGACGGCAAAGGAGATGGTGCAGTTGCGCCGGCGGTTGACCACTGCGGGCATTGAGTACCGTGTCATAAAAAATACTCTCACGCGGTTTGCTGCGGAAAAGGCAGGTAGAAAGCAGCTAGAACCATTGCTCACCGGCCCTGTGGCTATTGCTTTTGGATTTGACGATATGATAAAGCCTGCCCAGGCGTTAAGAGAGCACATTCGCACTGCGAGCTCGACGCTGCAGATTAAAGGAGGGATTCTGGGCGAAAAGCTGCTCACCCCAGAGGATATAGTCGCCCTAGCTACTATGCCGTCGAGAGAGGTCTTGATCGCTAGGCTGATGGGGCAATTACAGGCTCCGCTGCAAGGTTTACATAATGTATTAAGTGCACCTCTGCGGGGCTTTTTGAATGTTATGCAGGCCAGAGCTAAACAACTTGAAGGAGGCTAAAATGGTAGAAGAACAGGTTCAATCCGAAGAAGCTAAGGTCGAGGGCGAACCCAAAGCAAAGAAGCCGGCTAAGGTTAAAGAAGCTTCATCGGGAGCCAAATCAATGACAAAGGAAGAGATTATATCTGTGGTGAAGAATATGACAGTGCTTGAGCTGGCTGACTTGGTAAAGGCTTTAGAGGAAGAGTTCGGTGTATCGGCAGCGGCTCCCGTAGCAGTAGCAGCGGCTGGAGCACCGGCAGCGGCGGCAGCAGCACCGGAGGAGGAGAAGAGTGAGTTCACTGTAATACTCAAGGAGATAGGCGAGAATAAGATAAATGTGATTAAGGCTGTCAGAGAGATGACTACGCTGGGGCTTAAAGAGGCTAAAGACCTGGTAGAGAGTGCACCCAAGCCGGTCAAAGAAGGCGTGAATAAGGAAGAAGCGGATTCGATCAAGAAGAAGTTGGAAGAAGCCGGAGCCAAGGCTGAAATTAAATAGTACACCCGATCAGCTCTGCGATTCAGGCAATCTTACGATTATAGCTTTCTTGTAGACAATTGATTGGCTCGCCTAAGGTGGTATTTACAAAGGGAATATCGACTTTTGGCGGGCTTTTCATTGTCCCTTACATAATGTAAGATTAATTTCTGAAAGAACTAAACGGAGGGACTAGCATGGCTCAGGCAAAATTTTATAAAGTATCGGCTACGATAATATCTCAGCGGGGAAAGTGTGAGGCGGGTCATAAGGTTGGGGACGAATTCTTGATTAGCGATAAGACTCCCACAGGCATGTGCGCTTGGGCGTTTTACACGGTTTTTCCGTTTGCTTCGGCATTGCAGGTCGGTGGTTCTTTCCCGTGGGAAGAGGATGAAGGTGTGGCTACTGTTGCCTGTCCGGACCCGACAAACCCGGTTATCTTTGAACTAAAGCGATTGCGGAAGCAAGCCCACGCTTAATTTAGAGTGAGAACCAGTATTAATTAATTTAAAACATGTTTATGATGAATTTGCTACAATTATTGTATTAGCCAGCGTTTCGGTAATTTAAGGATATGAAGGCGATCGGTGTAATTCTACTTATAATGGGAATAGTAGCACTGGTATTAGCCCTTATATTCTGGCTGCCCTCCCAGTTTAGTCCGATTATAATTGTGCTCATCTCCGCCGTGTGCTTGTTGGCTGTTTGGGGCGGAGGCGCGCTGTACCAGTCTAATGCTGTGATTCTGACACAGCCGGCCGGCAAAGGTGAACCTGTGCCGGCCCAGCCAGATCAGTTGTCCCAACCGGCAGCGGGAATCTTGTGTCCCAGGTGTGGTTGCCAGGTTAAGCCAGGTCAGCAGTATTGCGGCGGCTGTGGCTCCAGCCTGATCTCCTATTGCGCCAGGTGTGGGGCTACTATTAGAGAGCCATCTAGGTTTTGTGGGACTTGTGGGGCTAGACTGAGTTGAATTAACGGAGCAATTAAATGCCCATAGGAATTTTGTATCAGGACGGCTTAAAGGAATACGATTTCGGACCGGGCCATCCGTTTCGCGGCAGGCGGGCCGGGGAATTTATGAAATTCTTGAAACAACATATAGCTGAGGACGGAAATTACCGAATTATCGAATCCGCAGCGGCCACCGAAAAAGATTTAAGTCTTATTTGTCATAAAGACTATATCGAATTCACCACCGAATATTTCAGGGCGGCTAATTTGGGATTGGCCTTTCCTCGAAATGAGCTATTTTACGAATATCACAGCATGGACAATATGCCAATAGGCAGACCTGGAAAGCTGGAGGAAGCAGCCAGGCTGGTCATCGGGCAGGCCAAAAAGGCCTGTGAGTTGGTACAAGCAGGCACTTATAAAAAGGTAGTTTCAATTGGAGGTGGCCTGCATCATGCCAAGCCTTCTTTTGGAGAAGGTTTCTGTATTTATAATGATGTCGCGTTCTGCGGCCGCTATCTTATACAAAATTATAAGCTCGACCGCATATTAATCCTGGATACAGATGCCCATGCCGGCAATGGCACCTCCGAATATTTCTATGAGGAGCCTAAAGTCTTATTTATCGACTTGCATCAGGACCCGCGGACTTTGTATCCGGGGACTGGTTTTGTTTATCAGACAGGTTCCGGTGAAGGCAAAGGGTTCACTGTAAACATACCTATGCCTGTTGGCGCCGGCGACGATTCATACGAACTGGTTTTCGAATCTATAGTTGAGCCTCTGATTCGTGAGTTCAAACCACAGATTATGGTCAGGAATGGAGGGTCCGACCCGCATTTCGACGACCAGTTGACGGCATTGGGGTTGACAGTGAAAGGATTCCGAATGATAGGCAAGAAGACCAGAGAGATAGCTAAAATCTGCGATGACAAGGTTGTTGATTTGATAGCCTCGGGTTATAACGAGAAGGTACTGCCGTATTCATGGCTGGCTTTGGTTTCAGGGCTAGCTGGGTTTAAGCTTGAAATAGGAGACCCGGAGCCAGTGCCGGAGCGTTTTATGACTGGCATGGCTCTGGCTGAGACCGGTAAAGTGATAGACGACGTTAGAGACAACCTCAAAGATTACTGGTTCTGCCTTCGATAATTTCGACATACGAATGCAAATCCCCATCCAGGGAACCTACCAAAATTCACGCAAACCTTACATAATATTCATAATAAATTCACATTCGCTTGATATTATATAAATAGTAAAATTCTGAAAGGAGGCTGAAGTACGTGAGCAAATTACTGAAAATTGGCATTCCAATACTGATTGTACTGATGATGTTGTTAGTTGCTGGTACCGGCATTGCATTTGCCAAAAATCAGTATACTTCAGTTTCAACTCAGACTGTAGCCTCCGATGCCGGTTATGCTAACGGTGGTTGGGGGTATTGCCATGGGCCTTGGGGATGGAATGCTGGTAATACAGGTAACTACCCTCCGTGTTACGGATACTGGTAATAAATTATTATGATAATTGTCTAGTCGGAGTACCGACTTATCAAATTACACCTCCTAAGCTAGGGGCGAAGGTCGACCACTTCGCCCCTATTATTTTGTTTATGCTACAATCAATTAGGGCTTTAAGGTTATGGCGCGTAACAAAATTTTGCTAGTGGAGGACGAACCAAAGGTATGCGAGCTCATCAAAGCATACCTGATTAAGGATGGCGATGATGTTGCCATCGCTGGTGATGGCAAGGCTGCTATCGAGCTGTACCAGACTTATAAACCCGACCTGATTTTGCTTGACTTAAATTTGCCTGAACTCGATGGGCTGGAAGTATGCCGGATGATCAGAAGACAATCGAATGTACCTATTATAATGCTTACAGCGCGTGATGAAGAAATAGATAAGGTTGTCGGCCTTGAGATCGGGGCTGACGATTACGTTACAAAGCCGTTCAGCCCGAGAGAGCTGGCTGCCAGAGTAAGTGCAGTTCTGCGAAGATACAGAGACGACTTGAAAAAAGGCGAACTTCTGGTTGCCGGTGAGCTTCGGCTGGATCCTGACAAACATGAAGCAACTTATTACGAGCAACCGCTGAATTTGACAGCCGCCGAGTTCAAAATACTCTCCGTATTGGCCCGTAACCCGGGCCGTGTCTGTACCAGACTGCAATTGATGGATTCTGCTTTTGGTGAATCATATGAAGGTTATGAGCGAACTATAGATGCCCACATAAAGAATATCAGGCAGAAAATGGCTGCGGTAGCGCCGCAATCCGTCAATCCACTGGCTACAATCCGTGGCGTCGGCTATAAATTGGAGGCATAATGTTAAACAGGCTTTCAGTGAAACTATCGCTTCTTTTTGTTGGTATCGCCTTGGTGAGTGTTGGAGTTATAGCTCTTTGGGTTAACCACTCCGTTGAGGCTGAATTTCTGGGCTACTGCGAAACAACCTGCCAGGAACAACCTGCGCCAGGTTTGGCTCAAGGTTCGACTCCAAATTCGACTCCAGGATTTACTACTCCCGGCGCCGACAGCGACTCTACCGCTGCTTTTTATATAGGCCAGTCTGAACGGACGTTCCTTGATTCTGTTCGCAATTCTTTGTGGCTGGCAGCAGTGGTAGCTATTTTGACTGGCGTAGCGCTGGGTTTCTTTTTCAGCCGGCTGATCAGTGGACCTATGAGGCAGCTGACTCTAGCTGCGCGCAAAGTGGCTAACGGAGATTTCTCACAGCGAGTCACCACAAACACGGATGATGAAATCGGCGAGGTATCTGTGGCTTTTAACACAATGGCTGAGCAGCTTGAAACAAAGGAAAAAAGCCGGCGACAGTTATTGGCCGATATCGCGCACGAATTGCGCAACCCTCTGAGCATTATTAAAGGTAATCTGGAAGCCTGGCTTGACGGCGTAATCACACCCACATCTGACCAGGTAGCCTCGGTCTATGATGAGACGGTACTCCTGTCCAGGCTGGTAACCGATCTTAGAGATCTATCGTTAGCGGAAGCTGGTCAACTAAAGTTGTATCAGAAATCTACCGAACTGGGCGAGTTCATTTTTACCGAGATAGCCAGCGTTCAGACTCGCTGCCAGGAGAAGCAGATTTCGATCAATGCCGACCTGCCAGCTGGGTTGCCGCTGGTGCTCATAGATAAAGATCGGATACGTCAGGTGCTGCACAATCTGGTGGATAATGCACTCAGATATACTCCTGCCGGCGGAAAAATTAAGATCCAAGCCAATTATACAAAGCCTGGTTGGGTCACTGTATCCGTATCAGATACTGGTAATGGAATTTCAGTGAAAGACTTACCCTACGTTTTCGACCATTTTTACAAGGCAGACCGGTCGCGTCATAGGGGGCACGGCGGAGCCGGAATAGGCCTGGCCATGGTGAAGCTGGTTGTGGAACTGCATGGTGGTGAGGTCTGGGTAAAGAGCCGCAAGGGGAGGGGTACTACCTTCCACTTTACGCTGCCGGTGGCATAGAAAACTCATTTTCCAGACGAAATTGGGTATTTTTTCTGTACTTTCGCTCCCTGCGAGTGACGGAGAAATCGTTTTATTCTTTCAAGAAGCCTAATACTATCAGAAACAGGGACAGATAATATGTCGCCATAATCACGTAGTCCGCTGCCAATACAGGCATCATGAACTTGTTGATGGCCAGCACCGAATCCGAAACGATGAACGATATAGCACCGTAAAGTGTGAAATCGTTCTTCACCGACCTTAGTGAGGCAAAAATACCTACCAGAGTCAAAGCTGTCATATAGATGTATACCGGTATGGCCATTTCCTTAAGGGAAGGTGTCAGTATAAAGGCCATCATTATGGAATATACGACAAGCAGAACGATTATGGGAATACGAGAATCTTGGAACCTGAAATCTCTGGAGAAAGTTATGATAAAAAATATGTGGGCAATTAAAAATAGCCCGAGCCCGGCAACGAAGTATTTTCCTGCGGCTAATTCGAGGGCTATATCAGCGGCGGCGCAGAAAAGAAGAGCGGTAAAGAGCAACTTGCCCCTGGAGCCAGAAACCACTATAAAGGATAGGACAGCCAGGCTTGCCGCCGGTACGGCTTTGATGATGAAGTTTCCCGGATAGGGCTCGAATGGCAGCAGAACGATGAAGAGCACAGAGAACGCAGCGAAGATATAAAGGAAGGCCTTTTGTAACGTCGACACTTTTCACCTCCGATTTACACGTTGCGCGCGTTTTCCACATTATAACCTACCTCTCGACGATATGTCTCTTTTCCCCTTCGGTACAAGATTATCTAGTCGCGGCTCATTCCAAGAATGATGCGAACTCTATGAAGATGTGCAACTGGATGTTTGAACTTATCGAAGGAAATATGTAATTGACAAAGGCCTTAATCCTAACTAGTATATCCGTTTAGTTTTACCGAATGTATCCGGAGGCAAGTTATGGATGTTAAACTGTTGTCATTATATTTCGTTCTCGGGGGCTCGATTGTTACGTTGATAACGTACTTCGGTAGCCAAGGCAAAGGTATTCTTGCCGCTTTTATCGGTTTTTTCCCTAGTATCACCATTGTTACCTTGTTCACCATATATCTTAAAAGCGGTGTGGGCGCCACGGTGTCCTACTTCAAGGGGATGTTGTTTTTGATACCGGCCTGGGTGCTGTACGCATTGGCTATGATATTTATATTACCCCGATGGGGCATTGTCCCCTCTGTTGTTGTGGGCATAGCTCTCTATGTGGGTGTGGCCGTTCTGACTATGCGTTTCGTCCACTAGACCTCATTTAGTCTTAGAACGAAAGGAGAAATGAAGAATGGACATGAAGCTTAAAGAGAACTTCTATCGACTATGGCGGCAGTATTTCAATGACACAAGCTTGCCCATTACGTTTTATTATACGAATAAAGAAATAGGCGCTGAACAGATGAAGCCCACTTCTGGTCATAGGTGCATAATTGGAGACCTCGTTAGAGTGAGGGAGGGTACCTCTATTTTATACGATGCAAAGTCTATCGGCTGTTTCGGTGGCAAGAGATACCTTGGTTTTAGCCGGACGATCGCGCCCAATTTTGAGTATTTCCTTTCCTGTGGTATACCGGGCAAGCTGGACGGCGAACGTTATAAGAAGTCCCCCGAACTCGTAAAGGAAGTCATGAAGCAGCAGGCAGAATTTACCGCGCCGGCTAAATTCATCGTGTTTAAAAGATGGGACTTGCTTGAAGAGATGGACACTCCGGAAGTAGTTATCTTCTTTGCTCGCCCTGATGCCCTTGCTGGCTTATTTACGCTGGCTAATTATGACCAGGCTGAACCGAATGGGGTGTTCGCTCCGTTCAGTGCCGGCTGTGGCTCGATTGTCCAGTACCCGTATCTTGAAAGGAAGGCCAAGCGCCCCAGAGGAGTCATCGGCATGTTCGATGTATCGGCGCGGCCGTTTGTTCCCGAGGATATGTTGACGTTCTCGGCACCGATGAACAAATTTATGCAAATGGTTGAAAATATGGAAGAGAGTTTTTTGGTCACTGGTTCATGGCAGAAGCTGCAGAAGCGTATAACTAATAAAGTTAAGTGACCGGAACTATTGTTACTTATGCTTGAAGTTAAAAGTCTAAGCAAAATATATGGGGTGGGTGAGTTGCAGGTCAGGGCGCTTGACGGCATCTCGTTCACTATTGCCGATGGTGATATGGTCTGTATCATGGGAAAAAGCGGTTCCGGAAAGTCTACTCTGCTCCGCCAGCTTGGATTGTTGGACCGGCCGAGCGAAGGTGAAATAGTCATTGATGGCCAGGTGGTGACCAGTCTTTCAGATACCGCGCGGGGTATGCTCCGGCTGCAGCATCTGGGCTATGTTTTCCAGGAGTATGCTTTGCTTGCTGAACTGACGGCACACGAGAACGTCTATTTGCCAGGCATGATGCTCGGTGAAAAAGGAGTGGATTTCAGGGAAAAGGCTAAGGAGCTTCTTGAACTGGTGGGGTTAGGGAATAGGATATGGCATTATCCTAAGGAACTATCTGGCGGCGAACAGCAACGTGTGGCTATTGCCCGGGCGTTGATTAACAGTCCGAGGATTATATTTGCCGATGAGCCCTGTGCTAATCTCGATACTATCTCTAGTAAGAAAGTGATGGAAACTTTGGTCAGTCTTAACAAAGAGATGAAGGTAACCGTTATCTTCGTTTCCCACGACCCCGACGATAAGAAATATGCCCGCGGCCTGATCGTACTCAGCGATGGCAAGATGATAACGGAGGGTACGGCTCCATGATCAAGTCTCTGAAGGTGGCGGTATTCCTGGCCTTAAAGTCAATTGTTCGGGGCAATATCGGCATTATTGTGTTGACTGTTTTTATGCTGGTACTGGTGACTATGAACCTGTTATTTGTACCTGGACTGATAAGTGGTGCCACGATCAGTATGAATACCATTCTGATAACGACGTATTCGGGTGACATTATCATTGAGCCTGCTGGGGATGACCACGTTATCACGCACGTCAACGACCTGATAAAAAGCATCGACTCCATAGATGGCGTGGTGGCTGCCAGCGCTCGAAGCGATATAAACGCTTACTTCACTTATGAAGATAGGCGGATGGGCCGCGTGGTCACCGGCATTGACCCTGTGGCTGACCGTGAGGTATTTAATATCGCTAATAACCTGATTGAAGGCAGCTATCTTGATTCCCGCGACCGCGGGGAGATACTGCTGGGCATTCAGTTAGCCGGTGCCGACCACAAAGACGCCGAGCTGTATTCCAGTTCACTGCGCCATGTCCATGCCGGAGACAAGATAAAGGTGACTTATAGCAATGGCGTCGAGAAACAATACACGGTTAAAGGTATTTTCGATTCAGGGTTTGTTCAAACTGACCTGCAGGCCTTTGTAACGAAGCTAGAGTTCGATTCAGTGGTGCCGAATATGTATGACAGGGCAACCAGTGTAAGGGTCAGGCTGGAGGATAGTGTCAACTCCTATAGCATCATTGATCGAATAGCCAGTCTAAGAAATGACATCGAATTTCAGACCTGGCAACAGACTGCAGGACTGGTGCAAAGTTTTGCAGAGAGCTTCGCTTTAATAGACAAGATACTTAACGTAGTGAATTATCTGGTGGCCGGGATAACGGTTTTTATAGTTACGTATGTCGATGTCATAAACCGGCGGCGTCAGATTGGTATACAGCGGGCTATAGGCATCAAATCGCAGTCTATTACCATGTCGTATTTAATTCGGGCGCTGTTTTATGCAATAGTGGGCTTAGTTATAGGCCTGTTGGTTTTCAAGTACGTGATAATACCCGTGGAAACCAGGCATCCCTTCGAGTTTCCTTTCGGTCCGGCCTATCTTCTCACACAACCCTCTTATACCGCGCGCATGGCTTTGGTGTTATTGGTTGTTTCGTTGGCGGCGGCATTTATACCCGTATGGCGCGTCATGAGGATAAAAATCCTCGACGCCATTTGGGGGTGACCCTCGTTCGTATTACCTTCAACTCCGACTTAGTAACCAGACTCCGCATGCCCCAGGTGATTCACCCGTATTTAATGATTTTGACAACCCATTAGAAAGGCGTTAGACTACGACCGCAGAACGGAAGTAAAAGAAAGGAAGCGAGCTATGTGCAAATACTGTCATGAACACGGAGAAGGCAAGAAGTGGTATTTACAGTCCAAGAATTACGCGCAGGATTTGGAAAGCGACCTCAAGCGGCGCGACCTTTTTGATTTGAATATACTGATTAAAGATTTAAAGAAATGGGCAGAACTGAAGACAGCGCCGTTTTTAGTAAGAGCTATTCAGGAACCCCGTGTTGCAGAGCGCGTTAGGAATCAGCATTTCGGCCAGGTTCTGCCGATTGAGGATGTCGAGCAAGTCTTTGCCATAGTGAACAATGTGGTGCGCTTACCATGTTATTGCCGCGCAATGGGGAATGTCAAAGAAAAGCGTTTCTGCTATGGAATAAGCGCGCTGCCGCAGGATGATGAGGCGAAAAGAGTAGCCAGCGGATCCGGCATGGGGTTTCTCTCCGGTGCCGAGACGGACGGCTTGGAAAAGGTGAGTAAAGAAGAGGCGCTGGATAGCTTCCGGCAGTATGAGAAAGAGGGTCTCTGTCACTCCATTTGGACGTTGATGACCCCCTTTGTTATTGGCGTCTGTAATTGTGACCGGTCGGACTGCCGTGCCATACAGCGCACGGTAATGAGAGATATGCCTATTTTATTCCGCGCCGAGTATGTGGCTGAGTTAGACCCTGAATTATGCAACGGTTGTCGGGCTTGTATGCGTGTTTGCCCGTTCGGGGCGATAGGCTACAGCGCCGGCAACAAAAAGGCCTTTATTGATGTAGGGCGGTGCTATGGCTGTGGCATCTGCCGGGCAAGCTGTACCAAGGATGCTATACAACTTCGTGACCGCTCCAGCGTGCCCGCGGTAGCTAATCTCTGGTAAGTTAAGTTTGTACAGAAAGGCTCTGTCTTTGCGAGGCGAGAGCCCGAAGCAGTTCCGCTAAATGCCTTTTACCTAAAAGGAGATAAAAAATGTCAAAAAATATCGTACTTTATGAAGTAAAAGACCGTATCGCTTACATTACTCTTAACAACCCGGACAATCAAAATCGGTTGGACCCTGATATGTGTATTGCCCTGGGTGAAGCCTGGCAGCAATTCGCTCAAGATGATGAGGCCTGGGTGGCCCTTTTAAGCGGAAACGGTGAGGATTTTTGCAGGGGAGCGGACTTAAGGCATGAGGGGCTGATGAAAGTGTTATTCCGCGCTTTCCCCCCAAACGGAACCAAGATATTAAAACCGATCGTTGGTGCTGTCCATGGAAGGATTGCGGGCAGCGGTTTTGGTTTGGCAACCTATGGAACCGACATCACATACGCGACCAAAGACGCCAGTTTTTATTTTGCCGAATCCTGGGTAGGAATCGTGGGAGGAATTGTTGAATATGTTCCATACATGCCATTTAAAATCTCATTGGAGTTTTTGTTATCCGGGCAACCAATGAGCGGAGAACGGGCCTATGAGGTTGGATTCGTTAATCATGTGGTTAAAGACAGAGACGAGTTAATGACTGAGGCCGCGAAAATGGCAAAGATATTAAGCGAAAACGCACCGTTAACATTGAGGGCTATAAAATACGGCCAATATAAAAAAAGAGTGGATAGCCAGAAAAAAGCAATGCGTATAGCTCGGGAGGAATTTGAGACCTATATCAAACCTCAATTAGATAGCGAAGATTTTAAAGAAGGCAAAGCCGCCTTGTTCGAAAATAGAAAACCGATCTTTAAAGGGAAATGATACAGGGTTGTCTGCACTAAACGAAAGTCCGTTTTGTTAGCTAGCTGAAGCTTTGCTGGCGATACCGGAGGAAGTAAATAGTTGGATATTAAGGTATACACCACCCCAACCTGACCCTACTGCCACATGGTGAAGGAGTTCCTATCACAGCAGGGATTAGATTTTGAAGAGCGTGATGTTTCTCGAAACTCATCCTATGCCCAAGAACTCATGAGAAATACCGGGCAAATGGGTGTTCCGGTGACGATAATCGAAGGGCAGGTGGTAGTTGGATTCGATCGTGGTCGATTGCAGCAACTAATTACCAAGATACAGGCAAACCAGCATCCTTCGTTCGGGGCTTCGATTGCGGATGCAAGCAAGATCACGGCGAAGCAAGGTTCGGGAATAACCCTCGGAGCTTATATTGGAAGGGTCAGGCCGGGCTCGGTTGCGGAGAGAATAGGGCTGGCCCCCGGAGACATTATAACCGAATTGAATATGAAGAGCATTGCCACCGCTAAAGATCTGGAAGATGCTCTATCCGCGCTAAGTAGTGGTAGCCGCCTCTCGCTATCATTCATACGGGACGATAGAACAATTTCTACCGAAGGGACATTCTAGTAAACTCACATATACCCGGTTTTTAAATTCAAAAAGTAGGTAGTGTGACTACAAAATATCGAAATTTCAATAGCTGCTTTCTGAGTATAATCTCTATTCTTTTAATGGGTTTAATCGCAATCGCCGGCTGTACCGGTCCGGCTCAGACAAATACGCCAGCAACAAGTCCGCCCCAGGGCGTGCCCCCGGAAAAAACCGAGCAGAAGTCGGTGCCTCATGTCGGAAAGTGGGGCATATATGCACTGGATTTAGCCACAGAGAAGGTTGAGTTAATCTTCAGTTCTGACTCTGAGATTTCGTATCTAAGTCTGAGCAAGTCGGGGAACACATTTGCCTTTTCTCAGAAGTTTGGCGGTGATGAAGACAAAAACGAAGAGATTTGCACGGTGGATATGAATGGCGGCAATTTCCACAGACTCACCGATAATTCATTTATGGATGTTTATCCTGTGTGGTCATCGGATGATTCTGAGATCGCCTTTCTTTCTTGGCGTGATGCCAATCTGGACATATATCGTATGGATAGAAGTGGTACTAATGTAAGGAAGCTATACGACTCC
>CAZJID010000047.1:0-16003 GCA_964545945.1 uncultured Dehalococcoidales bacterium | reverse complement strand
TGATGGTGGTGACCTTTATCAACCGGATGATAACGGACACAACCATCTCCCAACGCTATTTCGTTTACCAATCCAAGCTCTTTGAGCAATTCCAATGTCCGGTAAACCGTCGAAATGTTTGCGTAGGGATACTTTGCTTTCACTCTGGCATATATTTCCTCGGCACTGACATGGCTATCGGAATCATGCAAAGCCTCAACCACCATCATTCTCTGCGGTGTTAGCCGGTATCCCATTCCTTTTAGTATTTGAGAGCAACTCATTTCTAATGTAGTATAACAATAATTTCAATTATTTGCAACTGATTGCAGTAGCAAGAGTTTGCTGCTTAATGAATCTTGTCTCTACTGTCCAATGCTATAGTAACCGGCCCGTCATTATGTATTTCTACCAGCATGTGTTGTTGAAACCGACCGGTTTCTACCTTTAGACCTGAGCCGCGCACCCTTTCAGTAAAAAAATCGACTAGTGATTCAGCTTTTTCAGGTGGTGCAGCAGTTTCAAAACTAGGCCTGCGGCCTTTTCTGGAATCGGCCAGCAACGTGAACTGGCTTATAATCAAAATCTCGGCCCTAATATCAAGAGCGGAACAATTAAATTTACCGGCTTCATCCGCGAATATGCGCAGGTTGACTACCTTGTCAGCTAAATAAGAGGCGTCTTTATCATTGTCGTCACGAGCTACCCCGATCAGGATAACCAGACCTGGGCCGATTTTACCAACGACCTTGTCTCCCACCATTACAGAAGCTTTTACGACCCGCTGCAGTAGTGCCTTCAAACCGCCTCCGGACTCTAATTTTGATAAGATTTAGCTTCAATATTTTACGTAAATGGTACGTTTGAAGCAAATTGACAGCCCAAATTCCTTAGAGTACAATTATTTCTGCTTAGGACTCGGGAGGAACATTGATGATTGAGATGACCATTGATAGTATTCGGGTAAGCCTGATGAACTATCAGCACGTTGTAATTCTTAAAGAAAAAGATTCCGATCGTTATTTACCTATTTGGATTGGCCCGGCAGAGGCAGATGCTATTTCCATAAAATTACAAAATGTCGACCTGACGCGGCCGATGACTCACGACTTACTTAAAAACACGATCTTTGCCCTTGAATCAGCATCGGGTACTGTGGTGAGCAAAATTGTCGTGAATGACCTCAAGGCTGATACTTTTTATGCCCAGATCATTTTTGAATCAACCGAAACTCCCAAACCAATAGGTGTAAAGTTTCCACCAGAGAGCAGCTCTAAACGAGGCCATAGCAACGGCTCAAACGTGTCTATTATCTGGCAGGGAAGGGAATACAAATTCGAACTAACGAATGAATGGCAGGAAGCCGGCCATAAATTCATCGAAGCCATGAATGAAGACGGCCTGTTGTTCGTGTTACGTTTCGATAAAGGGACCGGCCAGTGGTTACTTGCCAGGCTAAAGCTTGATTCCCGCCCCAGCGACGCCATAGCTTTAGCGGTACGAGCAACCGTACCTATCTACGTTGAAGAGACTGTGCTGGATAAAGCCGGCATCATTCTGGACCACGAGACAGGAAAACCTGTGACTCCGGATAAAAATGGAGAGAAACCGGGCGCGAAGGGAAAACGCCCCGATGAGCAAGAACTTAAGAAACTTTCCGCCTTCGAGCCTTTCATTAACACTCTTAATCTGGATGATCTGGGTAAACGTAAATCCTGAGTGTATGCCAGGCACATTCCTGACTATGTATACTGGCTGCTGATGGCAACATCGGTTTCTATATAACAAACGTCTCGGGTCGTTATATGCCTGAGCAGGTAAGCCGATTAAGTTTGCCCAAACTATTTCTGAAATCGGCTTTAAGTACATATGAAATTAGTCCTAAGGTCGATGACAGCTATTTCTCAGTCTGCTACATTACTGCGTGCATCAACAAACCTTAAAAGCAATTGGGGGTTTTACAAGTTATAAAAGAACCAAGGCACAAGCGCACTCAGTTAAAGAAGACGGCAGAAATAGCGAGATGAATTTGGTTCAAGAAAAGACTTACTACGTGGGGCAGCCTAAACCTGAGAAACCGCCAATGAAAGAATGGGTCCGCCCTGCCTGGTTCCTCTTCACTATAGGATGGTACGTTGCCCTGAGCGTCACCATTCCGACTTTGATTGGCTTCTGGCTCGACCGCCCTCAAATGTTTGACACACGTCCTTTATTCACTCTTGTCGGCTTTGGCCTGGGTACAATAATCGCCTTCTACGGTCTTTACCGTATGCTGCGCCGGTTCCAGATAGAGCAAAAAGAACGGGATAAAAAGAAGGATTCGGAATAGCAATGAAAATGGGCTGCGGCTGCTCCACGAAGGTAATGATACTGGTGTTGGTGGTACTTGTTGCCATGGGGATATTCGGATTTCTCATCGGCCCAATCGGCTCGGCCATTTTTCATGTCAAGGCTCCGGCGTTCCTTGCCGTTACCGCACCACACGTCGAGCTACCTGCCGAAGGTATCTTTCACATCTTTTCATTTACTGTTACCAATACCATTATAGCTTCCTGGCTAACGATAATAGTTTTGGTTGCCCTATTCTACGCCGCCACACGCAAGATGAAATTAATACCCGGCGGGCTACAAAACTTCGCAGAATATATCGTTGAAGCAATGCTCAACTTCGTTGAAGGCGTAGCCGGAGAAAAGAACTCGCGTACCGTCTTCCCCATAGTAGCTACTATATTTCTCTACGTCCTGATGAACGCTTATCTCGCCCTTCTGCCCTTTTTTGGGACCATCAGCTTTCATGACGTACCATTGTTCAGAGCAGCAAACACGGATGTCAACGTTCCTCTCTCAATCGCGCTCGTTTCATTCGTATTTGTTGAATTCCTGGTGGGCTTACGCACCTTGGGCTTTTTACGCTATTTGAACTATTTCTTTAATGTCGGGCAGTTACGTGAGGGGTTTAAAAGTTTATTTAAAGGAAAAATTAAACCTGCCATCAGCGGTATCATGTTCGGCGTGGTCAATCTTTTCATCGGCGTCTTGGAAGTAATCAGCCATATCATGCGTGTTGTCAGCTTTACCTTCCGTCTTTTCGGCAATATGACCGCCGGTGAGATATTGCTGTTGCTGGTAACTTTCCTGGTACCGCTCGTGGTATCAATGGGAGTCTACGGGTTGGAATTACTGGTCGGCGTTCTTCAGGCGTTGATTTTCGCCGGCTTAACACTGGTATTTGCGGTTCTTGCTATGTCTCCGCACGAGGAAGAGGCGGAGGCAGCAGACTAAAAAGGAGGATTAAAATGACACCGGAAACTATGAAAATGCTTGGCGCGGGCATAGCCGCTGGATTAGGCATGATAGGCCCCGGCATCGGTCTCGGACTAATCGGCCTTGGCGCCATGCAGGCCATCGGCCGCAATCCCGAAGCCAGAGGAGCCATCCTGACAAACATGATTTTGATCGGAGCCCTAGCTGAAGCAGTTGGTATCTATGCCTTGATCGTAGCTATCCTGTTGGCTCTGGTAGTCTAAAATGAGTGGCACGAAAGCAAGGTTGCATGTTGCTATGTTTTTATAATGCTGTTATCGGGCATTCAGGCATAAACTAAGTGCGAATATAGCTGTAGCGGGTCGAACCTTGCAAGCTGGACATGGAGATACTTAATAAACTAGAGGGACGACATGGAAGGTATTGGGATTAATGGACCGTCGCTAATAACGTTTGTAATAAACTTTATCATTTTGTTTGGTCTGCTGAGTATAGTTGCCTACAAGCCGATAATGAAAATGCTACAGGAGAGGCAGGCAAAAATAAGGGAAAGCATGGAGCAAGCCGAAAAGATCAGGCAAGATGCTGCGCGCAGCGAGGAGGAAATCAAGGCTCACCTAGAAACAGCGCGTAAAGAAGGACAAAACGTTATAGCCCAGGCGGTGCAAATAGGTGAAAAACTAAAGGAAGAAGCTAAAGAGGGAGCACGCCAGGAGGCTGAGACGCTAATCGCCAGGGCGCAGAGCGAAATACAACGTGAACGCGATAAAAGCATCGAGGAACTGAGAGCGGAGTTTGCCGATATCGCTATACTTGCTGCCGAAAAGGTCATCAATGAAACGCTGGACAAAAAGAAACATCGTAAAATCATTGACGAGGTGCTTAAAGAGAGCACCACGTTTGAAAAGAAGTAGGTTTTAGATGCCGGCAACAACATCTGTTAAACGTTACGCCCAGGCGATCTTCGAGATAGCTCTGGAAAGCGGCGAAATGAAAGATTGGCAATCCAATCTGGAGAAGATAGCCAAAGCAGTGAAAGATGAGGAATTTGTTGGACTAGCCGAAAATCCCAAAGTACCTTTCAACATGAAAACCAAACTGGTACAGGAAAAACTGGGTAAAACAAAGCCCATGGTCCTTAATCTGGTATATCTGTTAGTTTCCAAAGGAAAGCTGAAAACAGCCGACCAAATCTCCGAGGAATACAACACTTTGCTGAACAAGCACTATGGGATAAGAAATGCCGAAGTTACCACCGCCATTCCATTGGAGAACACAGAAAAGGAAAAGCTTGGTAAACAGCTGGAAGAACTGGTCGGAGCCAAAATTAGTATGAAAGTCCAGGTAAATCCGGAGATCATGGGTGGTTTCATAGCCAGAATTGACGACAGCCTTATCGACGGCAGCATCCGTAACAGGTTAGAAACGCTAAAAAAGAGGTTGGCTGAAACCAGAAAATAACTACCCATAAGGGGGTGAAGAATATGACAACAGGCGGTCGAGATATAGTCTCTGTAATTAAAGAGCAAATTAAGCAGTTCGGATCTGCCGTAACTATGGTAGATGTGGGAACGGTAGTCGAAGTAGGTGATGGCGTAGCTCGCATCCATGGACTTCAGGGGGCTAAATACAACGAGCTTCTCGAATTTCCCAACGACATCATGGGACTGGCTCTTAATCTGGAAGAGGATAATGTAGCTGCTGTAATACTCGGCGATTACAGTCACATTAAAGAAGGGGATGAAGTCCGCAGTACGGGCAGAGTAGTTGAAGTACCGGTGGGCGATAGCCTCATCGGACGTGTTATCGACCCTCTGGGTAATCCTTTGGATGAGGGAGGCCCGCTAAAGACAAAGAAGACCAGGCCGGTAGAAAGGGTCGCACCTAACGTTGTTATGCGACAACCGGTAAACACGCCGGTCCATACAGGCATCAAGATAGTAGACGCATTGATTCCGATTGGGCGCGGACAACGAGAATTAATCATCGGAGATCGCTCTATAGGTAAATCAGCAATTGCTATCGACACAATTATTAGCCAGAAAGGCGGCGACCTCATCTGCATTTACGTTGCCATCGGGCAGAAGACCTCCAAGGTCGCGCAGGTAATAGACATATTCAATAAGTACGGCGCCATGGAATATACCATTGTAGTTGCCGCTAACGCTGCTGACCCGGCACCGCTACAATACTTAGCACCCTACTCTGGATGCGCCATCGGTGAAGAATTCATGGAACAGGGAAAAGATGCCCTGGTTATCTATGACGATTTGACCAAGCACGCCTGGGCCTATCGACAAATATCATTGATTCTCAGAAGACCGCCGGGCAGAGAAGCTTACCCCGGTGATGTTTTTTATCTTCACAGCCGGTTGTTGGAACGAGCCGCCAAATTAGACCAGGAGCTTGGCGGAGGTTCTCTTACCGCTCTACCTATCGTTGAAGTTCAGGCCGGAGACCTGGCTGCTTACATCCCGACTAATGTTATTTCAATCACTGATGGCCAGATTTATCTGGAGACAGACCTGTTCAATAGCGGTGTTCGCCCGGCTCTCAATACAGGTCTTTCGGTATCTCGCGTAGGTGGTAACGCCCAAACCAGAGCCATGAGACAGGTAGCCGGTAAACTCAGATTGGATATGGCACAATACCGCGAACTGGCTACATTCGCTCAGTTCGGGACTGCTGACCTGGATAAAACGACCCGGTCTCAGCTAGAACGAGGCCAGCGCGTCACCGAAGTTCTTAAACAACCTCAATATACTCCGATGACTCTGGATAAGGAGGTAACTATCCTGTACGCTGTAACTAATGGTTATCTGGACGACGTACCTGTTGATAAGGTCGCTGCCTTCGAGCAGTCATTCCACACCTTCATGGAAACAAACCACCCGGAAATAGCTAAGAACATCAACAAAGATAAAATAATAAAACCGGAAACTGAGGAAATTTTAAAGAAAGCCATATCCGAGTTTAAACAGGGCGCGAGCTATTAGAGAAATAAAATGATTAGTCCTCGTCTTCTTCGTCGACGTATTCGCAGTATCCAAAGCACTGCCAAGATCACCAGGGCAATGGAGATGATAGCCACTACCAAGATGCGGCGTGCTCAGGAGCAAGCTTTGGCCGGACGTCCTTATAGCGACAAAATAACTCAGGTAATTGCTGACCTCGCTGCTGAATCCGGCGGAGATACCGCTGTCCACCCGCTGCTAGAGAAGAGAAATGTAAACAAGATAGCTGTTATCCACATTACTTCGGACAGAGGCCTATGCGGCGGATTAAACGCTAATATTAATCGTCTTACTTCAAGGTTTATTCTTGAGCAGAGCGTGCCGGTCACCCTAGTTACGGTTGGACGGAAAGGACGAGATTTTATGTACCGGCAGCAGCGTGATGTTAGAGCGGAGTTCACCAGGATAAACGACCGCCCATCCATGCTGGAAACGCTGCCTATATCTCGCGTTATCATCGATGACTATAGCACAGGATTCGTTGACCAGGTATATCTATCTTACACTCGCTTCGTAACCACAATGGTACAGAACCCCATGCTTGAGCTCTTGCTCCCCGTAGAGCCGTCACCAATACCGAAAACAGAAACCAGAGAATTCATTTATGAACCAAACCCTTTCTTTGTTATGAACGAACTCTTGCCGCGGTTTGTAGAGATGAGAGTATATCACGCTATTCTTGAAGCTATTGCCAGTGAACAATCAGCTCGGATGGTAGCCATGCGCAGCGCCACCGATAACGCCAATGACGTTATGCAAGAGTTGACGTTGATTTTGAATAAGGCGCGTCAGGAGATGATTACAACAGAACTCCTTGACATTTCTGGAGGCGTTGAAAGCCTGCACTAGAGGAGATGAGACTATGAACAAAGGTAAAGTTATTCAGGTTATCGGAACTGTAGTTGATGTCGAGTTCCCGCCGGAAGCATTGCCGGCCATTTACAATGCGATTGAAATTATTCAGGATGGTAATAAAATCGTTCTCGAGGTTCAGTACCATATAGGCAACAATTGGGTCCGCTGCCTGGCCCTATCACCAACCGATGGACTACAAAGAGGTGTTGAGGCAACTGATACCGGAGCATCAGTTTCGGTGCCTGTAGGCAGAGCTACACTGGGAAGGCTATTTAATGTCTTCGGAGAACCCTTGGACGACCTAGGACCGGTAAAAACTAAAGAGCACCTGCCGATACATCGCCCTCCACCTCCGCTGGAGGAACAGGAAACATCCATTCAAATGCTGGAAACAGGGCTAAAAGTAATAGACATGATTACGCCGTTTACCAGAGGCGGCAAGATAGGAGCTTACGGCGGTGCAGGAGTCGGCAAGACGGTCATCATACAGGAATTAATCCACAACATCGCTACGGCACACGGCGGCTTCTCCGTTTTTGCCGGTGTGGGAGAAAGGTCGAGAGAAGGCAACGACCTGTGGCTGGAGATGAAACGTTCTGGAGTCTTGGACAAAACCATGATGGTCTTTGGACAGATGAACGAGCCACCGGGAGTGCGCGCGCGTGTAGCTTTGACCGGCGTCACTATGGCAGAATATTTCCGTGAAAGCGAAGGGCAGGACGTCCTTCTCTTCATTGACAACATATACAGATACATTCTGGCTAACATGGAGGTGTCAGCACTGCTGGGCCGAATGCCGTCAGCTGTGGGTTATCAACCGACACTGGCAACCGATGTCGGCGAATTGGAAGAAAGGATAACCTCTACTAAGAGAGGTTCCATTACATCGTTCCAGGCTATTTACGTACCGGCCGATGACTACACAGACCCTGGAATCGTCACCACCTTCGGCCATCTCGACGCTGTGATCTCGCTGGAGCGGTCTATTGCTGAGCTGGGCATCTATCCTGCCGTGGACCCGCTGGCTTCCTACTCACGAATTCTTGACCCACAGGTTGTTGGTGAGGAACATTATCAGGTCGCCCGGGGTGTTCAGCGTGTTTTACAGCGATATAAGGACTTGCAGGACATAATCGCTATATTGGGAATGGAAGAGTTGAGCGACGAGGACAAAGTCACAGTAGCCAGAGCACGTCGTATTCAGAGATTCCTCTCCCAGCCCATGTTCGTCGCCGAAGCTTTTACCAACACCGAAGGTAAATATGTACCCATTAAAGAGACTATTCGCGGCTTCAAAGAGATCTTGGATGGCAAACATGACCAGCTTCCGGAATCCGCATTTTTCATGGTAGGAACCATTGAAGAAGCCGTGGCCAAAGCCGGTAAGCTTCAAGAGGTATAATGGCAACATTAAGGCTCGAAGTTATAACTGCTGAACGTCAGGTTCTATCTGACGACGTGAATACCGTGGTTGCCCCCGGTGTTGATGGAGAGCTGGGTATATTGCCTCACCATGCTCCTTTGATAACTATGCTCAAACCTGGAGAACTGCTCATCAGAAAAGACGGTCAAGAAACCTATCTGTTTGTTTCCGGTGGTTTCCTCGAAGTGCGTCCCGATAAAATCATAATACTGGCTGACGCTTGTGAACGCTGTGAGGAAATCGATATAGAACGGGCCGAGGCAGCTAAACAACGCGCTGAAGAAAGACTGAAGACACATCCCCCGGATGTGGATATGGCACGGGCACAGGCGGCTCTCCTGCGTTCTCTGGTTCGAATTAAAGTAGCTGAGAGGATACGCCGAAAATCTCAACTGCGCTGAATGGTTCCCAACAGTTAAATAGTTCCTGGAGAAATGCTAAGCAGGTAAAACGGAAAACAGACCTCGTCGGATAAGAGAGGTCAATTATAAAATTTCAAGTCTGACCCTGACACCTTCTTTAGTCGCTACCACACGGAGCAAAGTCCTCATAGCCTCGGCGACACGACCCTGTCTACCGATCACTCTACCTTTATCATCAGCAGCAACTTCCAATTTTATCACGACCATACTCTTGTCATCAGCCTCTTCGGTAACCTTTACATCATCCGGTGCATTAACAATGGACTTGGCGATATATTCAATTAGCTCCTTCATTATGATGACTCCTCCGCGGTTGATTCGGCTTTTGTTACAGCTTCGGCTTTCTTCTTCCTCGGCTTGGGTGCTCGGACTTTCTTATCAGCAACCGCTTTGAACTTTTCAATTACACCCGCTTTAGTGAGCAACCTTAGCGCAGTACCAGTTGGCTGAGCGCCACACTTAAGCCAATTCAGCGCTTTTTCTTCATCAACGTCAAAACTTTCCGGTTCAGTCAATGGATTATAGTGCCCGATAATCTCAATAAATTCGCCATCACGAGGCGACCTCTCATCGGCTACCACCATTCTGTACATGGGTTTATTTCTAGCACCAATCCGCCGCAATCTTATCTTTACCATGGGTTATCTACTTAGATAGGCCTCCTTGAGGATTTTTGTAGGCTATTATGCACTAACTAGCCTTAACTGTCAATACGGTTCTAATTCGGATGTTGCCTCAATTGCACTCAGCTATTATAATCAGTAATGTGAAAATACAAAGTCTACATGGCTGGCAGATAACTGCTTCAGAAGCTAAACAGATACAGTTGGAGTTCGCCAGCCATGTATCCCCTAAAAGCAACCATATCAAACCCAGGTTTATCGGCGGCGTCGATATATCTGCGCCTAATCCGGCAGGATTCGCACGCGCGGCTGCAGTTGTTCTCAGTTATCCAGAGCTCCACGTCGTTGAGGTGAAGACAATTGAAGATAAACCAAATTTCCCTTACGTACCGGGCCTCTTATCTTTCAGAGAGGCGCCCCTAGTCTTAGCAGTCTGCAGACAATTATCTGTACATCCGGACCTAATAATTGTGGACGGCCACGGTATAGCTCATCCTAGACGTTTCGGCATAGCATCACACCTTGGCCTTTTACTGGATACACCAACTATAGGCTGTGCTAAATCACGCTTATGCGGAACACATTCACCTGTGGCTTCACAAGCCGGCGACTTTGCCGACCTTACGGATAACGGCGAAATCATCGGGGTTGCTCTACGCAGTAAGGTGGGCACTAAACCGATCTATATATCTATTGGTCACATGATTGACCTGTCCATGGCTATTCACTGGGTAATGAATTGCTGCCGCGGTTATCGGCTTCCGGAGCCATCGCGACTAGCTCATCTTGCCGCCAGCGGCAATCCTATGGCCATCTGGCCAAGCCGGACCTGAAATAGACCTCGTTCGTATAATGTATCGCTAGCTTACCCACTAGAAAAGGAGTCATAAGCATGCAAGAAGAAAAAGATAAATTAGAAGCTCTCAACCGCCGCATCTCGGACATGCTGGTGCGTCTTTGACGTTCCACGTAAGGAAAAAGAAATTGTCAGGCTTGAGTCTGAAACCATCAAATCGGACTTCTGGTCAGACCCATCCAAGGCACAATCTATTATGCGCCGACTGGTAGCAGCTAAAAACACTGTTGATACCTGGCGCCAGCTGCAGAAGGAAATTACAGAACTGATTGAAATGGCTACTTTAGCTATAGATGAAAACGACCAGTCTCTTCAAGAAGAAATACACCGTCACCTCGAAGAAATTACCTCCCAACTCGATGACCTGGAAACCCGGTTATTGTTAAGCGAAGAATATGATGCCAGAGACGCTATCTTGACTATACACGCCGGTGCCGGTGGCACCGAGTCACAGGACTGGGCAGAAATGCTGCTCAGGATGTACTTGCGTTGGGCGGAACAACATAAATATAAAACTGAGATACTGGATACCTCCGTCGGAGAAGAAGCCGGTATCAAGAGCTCAACGGTAGAAATTAAAGGCGACTTTGCCTATGGTTACTTGAAGTCGGAACATGGGGTTCATCGTCTGGTCCGCCTGTCTCCTTTCGATGCCGACCACGCCAGACATACCTCATTCGTTCTGGTCGAAGTCTTTCCTGAAGCTGAGGGTGAAATTGACATCAAAGTAAAATCGGAGGATTTGAAAATAGATACTTTCAGGTCGAGCGGACCAGGAGGCCAGCATATGCAAAAAACAAGCAGTGCTGTTAGAATTACCCATCTTCCTACGGGTATAATTGTGAGCTGCCAGAGTCAGCGTTCGCAGCGGCAGAACAAGGACAGCGCCCTGAAAGTGCTTTATGCCCGACTTCTGGAACAAAAGCTTGAGGAAAAAGAAATGGAAAAAGCCAAACTTAAAGGTGAACGGATCGAGGCTGGTTGGGGCAACCAGATTAGAAGCTATGTCCTCCATCCGTACCAGATGGTCAAAGATCATCGTACGAAATACGAGATGAGCAATGCTAATAACGTCCTCAATGGAGAACTCGATGGTTTTATCTCTTCCTATCTCCGTTATAAACTGGAGGGCAGAAAATGACTAAATGGTTCATTGCTATGATGCTGGCCGCTGTTTTGATCATTACGCCAAACGTTTCTCATGCCCAGACCAAGATTTCAGTACTTGATAGCTCGGCACAGATATACTTCCCGTCGGCTTTAACCTTCAACATCGAGGCTGAAAGCCAGAATGATATCGTTAAAATACGTCTCCATTATCAGGTTGACAGAATGAATTACGCGCCGGTAACAGACGAGGCCTGGCCCGTATTCATCCCATCTCCAAAAGTAAAAGCACAATGGGTTTGGGATATGAGAAAAGCCAGTCTACCCGTGGGAGCTACCATTACCTACTGGTGGACAGTCGAAGATTCAACCGGCGATATGCTTACGACTCCATCGCAGATAATACACTTCGATGACCTGCGCTATAACTGGCAGAAAGAAACTACAGGTCAAATTACGCTGCTATGGTATAAAGGTAATCAAGCTTTTGTTGACCAACTAATAGCAGGCTGCCAGGAAGCGCTTGATAGATTGGCGCAGGACACAGGCGTTCACCTTGAGCAACCGGTTAGCATATACATTTATGCCAGCGCTGAAGACCTGCGAGGTGCTATGGTTTTCCCGCAAGAATGGACAGGTGGTGTTGCTTTTACTGAATACGGCATCATCGCCATTGGTATTCCCACAAATGAACTGGACTGGGGCAAGGGCGCTCTAGCGCATGAACTGGGTCACATGGTAACACACCAAATAACTTACAGCCCTTATGGGAATGTGTTGCCTTTTTGGCTAGATGAAGGTTTAGCTATGTATGCCGAAGGCACCACTGACCCTTATCTTGAGTCAGTCTTTCGACAGGCCATAAAGCAACACAGCCTTATTTCTGTACGCAGTTTAGCCAGCCCGTTTTCAGCTATTCCGGCAGAGGCATACCTCTCTTACGCCGAAAGTCAAAGCATCGTTACCTTCCTTATACAGACCTACGGTAGCGACAAGATGCTTCAACTGTTGAATGTATTCAAAGAAGGTAGCACCTACGATGACGCGCTTAAACAAGTTTATGGCTTCGATGAGGATGGTCTCGACACGCTGTGGCAAAAATACATCACCACCGCAGCTTCAAGCCAATTAGAGAACAATTTTATCACACTAAGCAAGGCTACCACGACAAATTCTTTCTGGCATGACGCGCTTAACCGAATCATGGCCTCTAATGTTCTAACGGGGGTCGATTGAAAAACTCTTTCACAGTACATGACCTACCTCTCTCGGAGCGACCGAGAGAAAGGCTCTCAAAGCTCGGCAGTGAAGCTCTCTCTAGCCAGGAGATTTTAGCTCTTATTTTGGGACGGGGAACCAAAGGCGAATCGGTAATTATCACCGCCCAAAATCTGTTGACTAAATTTGGCAACCTTAAAAATCTGGCTTCGGCTTCTATAGAAGAGCTGACACAAATAAAAGGAATCGGACCGGCAAAAGCCGCTCAAATCAAAGCCACTTTCGAACTGGTCAAGAGACTGGAAAATTTCCCGGACGAAACCAATAAAGTAACCGTTAAATCTCCCGAGGATGTCATAAAAACGGCAAGAGCTTTGCTGAAAGGTAAGAAGAAGGAGCATTTTTTAGTAATGTGCCTCGATACCAGAAACCATTTAATAAAAACCGATGTAGTCTCAATAGGCAGCCTTGATTGCAGCATCGTACATCCCCGCGAGGTATACAAGGAGGCAATTTCATCCAGCGCCGCCTCGGTCATTTTTATACATAATCACCCATCGGGAGACCCCACGCCGTCCGAGGATGATATCAAAATCACCAAGCGTCTTATCGAGGCCGGCGAAATCGTGGGTATCGAAGTTCTGGACCATATAGTTATCTGCGATAGTGAACATATAAGCATGAAAAATAAAAATCTAATATGAGGCTAAGAGATAAATGAGGAAGATATGGCTTTTTACTCTAATTGGCGCCATTGTGTGTTTGTTGGTGGCTTTGCCATTCGTCGTTAAATGCCAACCGGGGACATCACCAGCAGCAACTACCATTCGAGAAAAGGGGGCTCTCAACCTTTGGGATACCGGCCCGATAACCCTCGACCCGGCAGTCTCGAGTGAGTCCACTTCACTAACATATGTAGTGCAAATCTTCAGCGGACTGGTGAGTCTTGAAAGTGATGCCAAGCCGGCACCCGACATCGCTGAAAAGTGGCAGGTGAGCAACGACGGTAAAACTTATACATTTTACCTGCGTCATGGTGTAAAGTTCCAGAATGGGAAGGAGGTTACTGCGCAAGACTTCAAGTACTCCTGGGAAAGGGCCTGCCTCCCTGAAACCAACTCACAGACAGCAGCTATTTATTTAGGTGACATCATTGGAGTAAAAGATGTTCTGGATGGAAAAACTACCGAAATAAGTGGAGTTCAGGTTATAGATGACCATACGTTGAAGGTTACCATCGATGCACCAAAGGTATATTTTCTGTCCAAGTTGACCTACCCCGTCACATTTGTTATCGATAAATCCAATGTGGAATCAGGCAATGACTGGTGGATGAAGCCAAACGGAACCGGTCCTTTTAAACTCACTGAATGGAAAGAGGGCGAAACACTGGTATTAGAGCCTAACGAATATTACTATGGCCAACCGTCTCATGTTAAAGTGGTTTTTCATCTCCTGGCCGGGGTTCCCATGGCACTTTATGAATTGGGAGAAATCGATGTTACTCAGGTCAGCGAATATAATTTAGACAGGGCAACAGACAAACGTGGTCCCTTTTATAATGATTTATCCACGTTCCCAGAATTAAGTGTCTTTTATATAGGTTTTAATACACAAAAACCTCCCTTCGATGACGTCAATGTCCGCCGCGCTTTTTGCTACGCAATTAACAAAGAGCGAATCATCAACATAATTTTTAAGGATACAGTGACTCCTGCAGCCGGTATATTGCCTCCAGATTTGCCCGGATATAACAAGGACCTGCAAGGCCTTTCCTATGACGTAGACAAAGCCAAAAGCCTCATCGCCGCTTCAAAATACGGCAGCGTTTCCAATCTGCCACCTATAACGCTAACCGACTCGGGATTAGGCGGCGATATAGATGAATATCTGGGTGCCCTAATCCAGGACTGGAAGGACAATCTCGGAGTACAGGTGAACGTGAGACAACTAGAACCAGAGATATATAACTATCATCTTGAGGGGGAGGTCGACCAGATGTATGTCTGGGGTTGGATCGCCGATTATCCCGACCCGCAGAATTTCCTCGACATCCTGTTTCACACCGGCGCTAAGTATAATACTGGAAACTACAGTAACCCGGATGTAGATGAGTTGCTTGACCGGGCCGGTATTGAACAGGACGAGACCACAAGATTCACATTATATCAACAAGCCGAGCAAAAGATAGTAGACGAAGCCGCCTGCCTGCCTCTATTCTTCGGCAAAACTTATCTTCTGGTAAAACCTTATGTCAACAATTACAAGCTCGACGTTCAGGGTGTCGCCACACTAAAGGCAGTAACCGTAAGTAAGTAAGTGAACAACCCGCACTACGCCCACAGGTCATCCATGTCTTTTTCTGTTTTTTTCTTCAACTCAGCGGCATTCATAAACCCGAGCTCTTTATAAGACTCGGCAGTACCGTATTCCCTCGTCTTAATAACCACCGGCATAGGCACCGCATGCCCGAATATAAGCGCTTGCTGCTTCGTTTCCAACTTGGATAATACCGACTTCAGTTCACTCTTACCTGAAGTACCTGTAAGCACGCTGTCGAGGTCGCGCTCGTCATCCAGCAGACACGTTATCTTCGTTCCCAATTGTGACATAATCTCATTATCTATACCGCTTGGCCGCTGGTCGATTACAAGCAAGGTGACATTGTATTTCCTCATCTCCCTGGCTATTCTACCGAAGATAGTATGAGACGAAAATTCAGGATTGAGAAAGCGATGTGCCTCTTCAATGGTAATAACCAGAGGTCGAGACGGCGCCACCTCACCACCCATCTCCCTTTCCGCGTTTTCCCGGTATTTAGCGTGTATCCTGCGGCTTAGCAGATTAGCTACCAGAATATATGCGGTAAAATCGTCAAATTTACCGAATTCCAGGATTACATTTATCCCTCTGTCTAGATACTCCAGTATGCGCTGGACTGAATTTTCGCGGCTATTGGGCACCAAAAAAGAAAATCTACGTAAGTTTTCCAGGCCTCGCCGCAAATTACGGTAGGTGCTGTCATGGATATTTAATCTGGATATCAATTGTTTGCTGTCCTCTTCATTCATATTCAACAGTGTCTCAAGCCACTTCTTGTCACCGAACTCTCTGGCCAGCTGGTATACGGTTTGAGCTGAAGCCTCTGTAAGGTTCAGCGTTTGCCTGAGTAATTCAATATCTTCAGGCTCAATGTCGTCATAACCAATTCTGACCACAACATCAGTGTTGACTTTTCGGCG
>CAZJID010000046.1:0-16051 GCA_964545945.1 uncultured Dehalococcoidales bacterium | reverse complement strand
TGGGTCTGTTCGACTGTTGCGGCAACAGTGATGGCGCCGCTGCCGCTATACTGGTTCCGGCCAGCCAGGCCAAGAAATTCAGGGCTGACCCGGTTTATATTAAAGGCCTGGGCCAATCATTCGACCCGCTGCTGCCACACGCCCGCCCCGGCTTCGACTGGATAAACTGGGATGCCCTGCAAAACTCATCCCGCCAGGCCTACGAGCAGGCTGGCATAAAGAATCCCCGCGAAGAGCTCGATATCGCCGAGGTCCACGACTGTTTTACCATCACCGAGCTTGCCATTTACGAGAACTTCGGCTTCAGCGCCAAGGGCAAAGCAAAAGAAGATATAGATGCCGGATTCTTCGAGCTTACAGGAGGGTTACCGGTAAATGCCGACGGTGGCCTGAAGTGCTTCGGGCACCCGGTAGGCGCCAGCGGCCTGAGAATGACTTACGAAGTCTACAAGCAAATACAGGGCAAGGCCCAACTGCCGGAGCGGCAGCTCAAGGACGTCAAGCTCGGCCTGTCGCATACCTTCGGCGGCCCACCTGTGGTAAGCGCCGTGGCCATTTTGGGCAGAGACCTGGATAAAAGCAAGGCCAAGGCTCGATAGGTCGGCAAGATTCGCCAACTTAGTCTCGCCTGAACGGAGTCATTAAATAAACTCCGAAATATGTTGCACATTGCTAGTTTTCGTGCATAGGTGTAAAAGGAGTGAAGAAAAAAGTGGCTAAAGAGCAATTGGACACTCTATTAACAAAAAGAAGCTATATCATTGCAACTACGAAAGTGCCTAAAGAGACATACGAGCTCGGCAGCGGATACACATTAAGAGCCATTAGATACAGATTCCCAGGTGAAATATTTAATGAAAGCTTGTTCAAAAGTAATATTCTGTCAATGGCATTGTCAGAGGGCCATAACGAATCGTGGGATTTATATAATGACCTCGTGGTGTTTCACTCCTTTATTAGTAGTGAACCGCGGTTAGGCAACACCATGATAAGTTATCCAGAATCGCCCACCTACATCTTTGCTGAAAGGGCAAGTCAGGTATTAGTTAATGACTCTACTCTAGACTTCTTACCTGATAACGATTCAGGTAACTCAGCTATAGACTTTGAACGATATCCTGTAGTAATAGGTATGAATGCAGAATTGCAACCTCATACTGTATATGTTAATTATGCAAATGCTTTCTGGACATTTAACCGACTAAAAGCTGATTCTAAAAAAAATAAAAAGCTGTATGGGCAAATACAACTTTGGGAATTCGCGAGGAACTTTGCGAGTATTCATCGTATCTACACGAACGAATATATGCCTACCTCTTTTAATATTGCCATTCTGGATTCCTTGCTTCGTTGGCCCAAAAAATGCAAGCAGGTCTACGATTGCCCCAAATGCGGAGGGGAAGGTCTAAAACACTATGTGGAATCGTGGAGTGTGCATTTCCTAAATCATTATGGCAAACAATTCCACAAGCACTTAAATGATCGTAGCAAAACCTTTCACCATGCAGCATATCTTGATTTCTTTGAAGAATGGGATAGAATAGGAGCACTTGTAGACCTAGATCAGGTCAAGAAGGATTTTGATCGTCTTGAGCAACTCATGTTTGGAGCCGAAGATCTTGAGCAGATGGCACGCGTTCGTTTGCTGACCACTTTCTTGAGAATGTGCCAACCCAATGATTGAACTGCTAAAATCTAGTGTTGTCAATTTTCCGTCTTTGGTTCTTTAACGGCGAAGTAAAGGCCGAGAGGATTCTTTTTCCACAATTTTTCATATTCGAGCGAATTTCCTAGCAATACCGGTGAATTCATTTGTTGGATAGAAGGCATAATTTGCTCCGTATCTTGTTTCTTACATTTGACCTCAAATTGACTACGTATAATCTTTGGTGAAGTTGACTTATTTGAATCTCCTAATTTCTGATTGCTTTTAAACAGCTGCCCTATGCGAATTATTACTGAATACTCAATAAAAGTAGGAATTATGAGAGCAAAATATGTCAATTTTTTAGGATAGACCCAAACAACTTCAGAATTATGAAAGATGTTTATACCAAAGAAGGTCGGTAAAATCATCCAAGTTTTTGTTATGATAATATTTTTTCTGCTATATATGGCGTTTTGCATCTCTTTTTCTATTGAATTAATGTGATTCTGTGCGGATCCACTGAATCTTGAGAGTGATTCTAACAGAGGGTGCCTCTCGCTATTTTGAAAACGCTTAATAGCTTTTACAATATTTGAAATTGCAACCGTCGGCATTATCATCACAAGAATAATTATTACACCGAAGAAGATACCCATCCCTCCGCCAAATGTATTTATCTCTATGGACTCATATATTGCATATATGATTCCACTTAGAAAAGCGATTCCGCAAATCAGGATGAAAATATTCGCTACGAGTAAATTCCTGTTGGTGCGCAGTATTTGGCCCTCTATGAATTCATCAAAAGTTAATTGTTGGCTACTATTAACCATCATGTGAGTACTTTATTCTTTTTTATATTAATTTTCAAGCAAGAGCAATTACTTTGTCGCAACAACCTGATATTTCTTTATGTGCACGGTTTAGTTAGTTGATCGCTCAGACGTCCTACGGCGCCGGTATCTCGGTAAAATATCAATCGTCAAGTTTGTCGCATAAGTAAAGGGTTGCACATTAGTCAGGAATGTGCAATGGCAATTCGATATATCAACGGCAACATTAACTATATTCCAGTCTGTTGCCAGCTCAGGTACGCGTTTTGGCGCCGAACTTCTTTTGATAGTGCTGATTGAGCCAGGCTATCCATTCGTCTAGCCCCTCGCCGGTCACACAGGAGATTTCTATTATCTCCAGGTCCGGATGGACCCGTCGCGCATTGGCTTTAGCTTCTTTTAGATTGAAATTGGTGTATTTCAATAAATCGATTTTGTTTATCAGCAGCAATGACGATTCGCGGAACATCAGCGGATATTTCAACGGCTTCTCGTCGCCTTCCGTCACGCTGAGTATCATGATCTTATAGTCTTCTCCCACCTTGAATTCGGCGGGGCACACCAGATTACCCACATTCTCAATAACCAGTACGTCTATTTTCTTCAAATCGATGTACGGCAGTGCCGAGGCAACCATATTGGCATCTAAATGACAGGCACTCCCAGTCGTTAATTGGACAGCGGGTATTTTATGTTTTTCCAATCGCTCGGCATCCCGGGCTGTCTCAATATCACCCGCAATAACTCCCAGGCGGAGCTTTCCTTTGAGCAGTTCGGCTGTTTTCTCCAAAAGGCTGGTCTTTCCGGCTCCCGGCGAGCTCATCAGGTTAAGCACCAAATTCCGGTTTTTTTTAAACATCTCGTTACTGGAAGCGGCCAGTCGGTCATTCGCCTCCAGAATGTCAGTCATCACATTGATCTTCATTCGTCATCTCCTCATACCGTATAAGTGTAACACCCGCTTTTGCTTCCGCGCAAAAACTGCTACTTGGTATATCGTGGATTTCAGAAGGTACGTAAATGGCCTATTTATACTCGTAAAATCCCTTACCCGTCTTCCTGCCGAGATTTCCGGCTTTCATCTTCATAATCAGACATCTCGGCGGCCTGAATTGCTCTCTCATCAGTTCCCGGTAATGCGTAGTCGTGCTGGCATAGCCGATATCTATACCGACGAGATCCCGCAGCTCAAAAGGTCCCATTCTGAAATTGTAAGCCACCTTCAAAGCCGTATCTATATCTATCGGTTCGGCTATGCCCTCATCATACATATTCAAGCCCTCGTTGTACCATATCTGCAAAAGCCTGTTGACGACAAAGCCGGGGGAATCCTGACATATCCCCGGCTCCTTGCCCAGCTTCTTGCACAAGTTGACAATTGTGTCCCTGGTTTCTTGAGAGGTCTTCTCGTGAACTACGACCTCGACGCCTCGCATCAGCTGAGCTGGATTGAAGAAGTGCATGCCGATAAACTTATCAGGTCTCTTAGTGGCCATCGCCATCTCGGTTATAGACTGTGCCGAGGTATTAGACGCAAATATAGCATCCGGCCGGCACATCTGGTCAAGCTCCTGATATGTCTCTTTCTTAACGTTGATATCCTCGACTATAGCTTCAATGATAACGTCAGCATCCCTAACCGCTTTCTCAAGGTCCGTCATTCCCTTTATCCGTCCCACTACAGCATCGGCTTCAGCCTGAGTCATTCTCTGCTTCTCAACGCTGCCGCCAAGAAACTTCCTGATTTTGCTTATCCCAGATTGAACGAATTCATCTTTTACATCCCTCAAATTAATTTCATAGCCTGCCTGCGCACACACCTGCGCGATTCCATGCCCCATAACGCCGGCCCCCAGAACTGCAATCTTTTTGATTTCCATGGCCATACCTCCAACACTTAGTTCATTAGCTGTATACGTAGAATCCTCTACCAGTCTTCTTCCCCAACCAGCCGGCATCGACCATTCGCCGGAGTAAGAAACAGGGCTGGAACTTAGGCCCGAGTTGTTCAGTCATTTGGTCCAGAATCTCTGCCACCCTGTCCAATCCCATGCTGTCCGCAAATTCAAACGGTCCCATAGGCCAGTTCACACATACCTTCATCATCTTATCTATATCCTCTTTAGTAGCCAGTTTCGATGAATACATCACCGCCGCCTCGTTTACCACCGAAGCGATCACCCTGTCCAGGATAAATCCTGGCGTCTCCTCGAGCTTCACCGCAATAACTTCCGCATCAGTCAGAAACTGTTTAACAGCTTGTATTGTATCGTCGGAAGTTTGCAGGCCTTTGACTATCTGGACCAGAAATTTTTCCTCGAAGGGGTTTTTAGTGAAGTTCAAACCGACAACTTTGTCCGGCCTCTTGGTCTCACTGGCCAGTTGTGTCACCCATGGATTTGATGAAGTCGTCGCCAGAATCGCGCCTTTCGGGCACTTAGCATCACAGTTCTTAAACACTTTCTTTTTGGTAGCTAGCTCCTCGGGAGCCAGCTCAAGGATCAGGTCCGATTCCGCGATCTGTTGCCCGTAATCTCCTTTCAAACTGGTCAGAACGACCTTTATTTTCGCTTTACCAAGTGTCTCTTGTAGTTTGTCGGCCACCTCCCCCTCACCGATTATCCCAACTGCACCTATTTTCATATTTGTCCTCCTTTAACCCAAAAAATAAGAATAAGAAAGCGCAGGCTTATTGTCAACCCTTGTCGGGGCTCCAATTTATGCTAAGCGGATACTCGAGGCTTCACGAAAGTTCAGTTTTCTATAAACTCACGAATATACGAATTAACAAGCGCCGGCTTCTCGTGAATGACCCAATGCGAGCCATCAGGAATGCGCTTTATGGTCAAGTCTGGTACGTACTTTTCCAGGCCATCCAGGTTTCCGGTGAGCAGATACTTGTCTTTCTCACCCCAGACTACAAGTGTTGGTACCTGGACCGTCAACAATGAGGGGTCCGCCGAGAAAGTATCATCGCTTTCGCCCGTAAACTGACCGAGACGAGCCGCCCGATAATAATTCAATCCGCCAGTTAGGGCGCCCGGCTGCGACCAGGCTTCAAGGTACGCCTCCCTGTCTTCTTCCGTGAGATAGCCCTGCTTCAAGCCATTCTCCAGGAGACTACTGACCAGTACAGCATAATTATCTCGAGAAAGTATTTCTTCAGCCTCGGCAGTTCGATACACTAGAACATACTGGCTGGCTTTCTGTTGCTTCGGATTGTCCCTGAGTTCGCGGGCGAAGGTTACAGGATATGGGCCATTTATTATGATGAGTTTTTCCAGATAATTGGGATGGCGTAGTGCAAACGGCCAGGCCACTCCCGCTCCCCAATCATGAGCCACCAGTATAAACCGCTTATAGCCGAGGTATTCGGCGAAAGAACGGATATCCTCTACCAGATATTTCATCCGGTATTGCTCTACGTCGGCAGGTTTGGATGAGAGATTATAGCCGCGCATATCAGGAGCCACGGCCTCATAATCCCGACCGAATTCAATCAGTTGATTCTTCCACGCATACCAGAATTCGGGAAAACCGTGGAGAAACATTATTAATTTCCCCTTCCCCGAGGTCACATAATGAAGACGAACATTATTGATATCAGCGTATTTGTGTTCGAGCGTGCTTTCGGGTTCTGCCATAGGATATTGCCTCCATTCTAAAGTTTACTTAAACCGATATTATTAGCTATCTTAAATCGTTAACTCCTTAATAACTACTGCTATCACTGCTTTTTTGCTAAGATTAGACGGTGGACATAGATAACATTTCTAAAACACAGCAGCAACTCAAAGCCGAAGGCTGGAAAATAGCCACGGTCACCGGATACGCCAGTCTTGACAGGATTTTAGAGATGTATCAGGAACTCGGTGTTCAGGTCTACCTTGAAAAAATTAGACCTGACCAGTGTGAAGGCTGTACTCAATGTTTTACAGAGAGCGGAGAAGCCATTTACCGGATCTACACCAAGCAGTCCGGCAACTGACATATATCTGGCATCCCTCCATCACACCGGCACTGTAAACTTATATTATTTTTTTGTCTTCTTTAGAAATTCTTCGACCTTAGCCACCAGGTCCTTCGGCTTAATAGGCTTGGAAATAAACTCAGAAACATCAAAGGCAAACGGCTGCCCCAGCGACTCCGAGAAGCTCGTAAGTGCCAGTACGGGGGTTTTAGCCAGTGCCGGGTCTTTTCGGAATTGATCCGCGAATGTAAAACCGTCCGCTATCGGCATCAATATGTCCAGAACGACCAAATCTGGATTCTCTTTCTTTGCTTTTTCCAGACCTTCCTTACCGTTATAAGCTACAATCACCTCATAGGCTTTGCTTTCCAGAGCACCTCTCATCACAGTTATCAGATCAACGTCGTCGTCAACCAGTAAAATTTTCGGCCTCGGTGCCATATTACAATACCTCCTTATTATTTACTTTTGTACTCAAATACAATACTTTCTAGGCTTCTTGCCCAGAGTTAGCTGCTACGGGCAAGGTAAACGAAAATTTGCTGCCCTTCCCCGTTTCAGGTGCCGGACTTTCAGCATAAATCTTGCCCCCATGAGCTTCTATTATTCTTTTGGAAATAGATAGCCCTAAACCGGTTCCCTTAGCTCCAACGTTGCTGCCACGGAAGAAATCCTCAAAAAGCTTAGGCATCTCATTTGGTAATATGCCCACTCCGGTATCTATGACTTCAAATCGTGCCTCACTACCATCTTCAGTGACTTTAACCAGCACTGAACCATCACGAGTATAGTTTATAGCATTAGTCACTAGATTGGTTACTACCTCCTGCAGCCTCCTGCTGGACGCGATAATTTTAGGAGAATGTCGTGGCAATTCAATGTTAAGTGTTAAACCTTTCTGCCCCGCTAGGTTGTCTAATCCATCAGTTGCTTTCATAACTACGTCGTTTAATGAGACCTCCCTCATTTCCCGTTTAATCTCACCCGCCTCGATACGCGGTATATCCAGCAGGTCAGTGATCAATGTAAGAAGGTCATCGATACGCCTAATGCCTCTTTGCATCAGGTCTTTTTGGCCTTCAGTAATTTCACCAGTATAACCGTCTAATATATAGGAAAGCAAGCTCTGAGTCGCCACAAGAGGAGACTGAAGGTCATGGGCTACAACACTAAGAAATCTGACAAAATGACGTCTCTCCTCTACTAATTTGACCACCTCAGCCGAAATCTGCTCCAATTCCTTTGCCCTCTGCTCCAGAAGACTGTCTTTTAATACCACAACTTCGCGTTGCCGCCTTCGCAGCTCACCTACGATGGAAGTAGCCACGTACACCGTGCTGTACGCCAATACCACTAAGGCGGCCAGAACTGATAAAACACGGCTTAAATCTGTAAACCGATATGGAAGTACGAACCCCGTAAGATTTACGTGCGGTATTATCCCAAAATATTCAAGAAATACAAGAGCCGTCACCATTGCCATAGCCAGAGTAGTTAACTCATACACTCTTCTCCTGGGTAGAAATATAGCAGCGGCGTTTGTATGGATTATGTACAGAAATATAAATGGATTTTCTATACCACCGGTGTAGTGCAGTAGCGCACTAAGAGCTAGCAGGTCAAGAATAACCTGTACATAACTGTAGGCCTCCACTCGCCCAACCACCAGCTCAGGGTCCTGCTTTTGAAGATCCCGTGTCCAGAGAAAAAGTAAAAAGTTATATAAGGCTATGATCCCGCAAATGATATAAACAGGTAGAGTAGGGAAGTTGATATGGAATATCAGTGAGGCTACCAGCGTGGCGCCAACGATGACCGGAATTACCAGCCATCGTAAATTAATATAAACCCCGAGCCGCAGTATAAGCGCTCTCTGCTCGAGGGAATAATCTATTGATTTGCTTTCTTCGGAGGCTGTACTATTCATATTCAGCACTGCCCAGGCTATGAATCATATAATAGCCTCAGTCTGCCGGATACGACTACGTATTTAAGTACAAAACTCGAGAAAATTTTCAGGTAATATCGCCCGAAAACGAGGTATTAGCTCCTCCAGAAGCGTACTATGCACCAAATCATCTCCCGCTCCCGGCAAATAATAACTCTGAATCGAGCCCAGTGCAACCCCTGAGCAGGAGTTACTCTCTTTCTATTGACCTTATAAGATTTCCGTTACGTTCTCGGATATTAACTGTCAGTGGCATCCGGCCGGGAAGAGCATGTGTAGCACATGCCAGACAGGGGTCGTAAGCTCTGAAGGCCATTTCCACCATATTGAGCAGACCCTCCTTCACCTCCGGGCCTTTTACAAACCCCATAGCTGCTCTCTTCACGGATAAGCAGATGGGGGCTGCATTATGCTGGGTGGCTACGATAAGATTTACCTTGGTGGTTATTCCGTTGCTGTCTGCTTCGTAGTGATGGATTAAAGTTCCTCGGGCTGCTTCGACACAGCCGATGCCGACCTTGCCCAGCTTAAGTGCCATATTACGTATATCCTTGCTGGTTAGAAGCGGGTCATTGGCGATTCTTTGCATATGCTCAGCAGCCTGAAGAGCCTCTATTAATCGAGCCCAGTGATAAGCCAGAGTATGCCCGCTGGGTTTGCCGCCAAGTACATCAAACATGGTCTCATACTCTTTCTGTGCCAGCGGCGTATACATGCTGTCAACTACGTTCAACCTAGCCAGCGGACCCACACGGTACAATGAGGTTCCTTTATCATCGTTTATGCCGTTCCAGCCAATCTTCTTAAGGTGGGTTAGCCTGATGTAAGTCCACGGTTCTACCCACTCGCCAATGTGATTTACGTAATCGTGATAGTCAAACTTACTGAATTCCTTACCGCTGGAATCAACCACTCTTACTTTACCTTCATAGAAGTTAAGACGGTTATTCTCATCAACCAGTCCCATATAATAAGTATTGAGTTTGTAGGCATCGTTAAGAACCAGGTTCACATATTCTTTATTATCCAGAACTATCTGCTTGAATAACTCCATGGCGAACTGGCAGAATTCCACGCAGTAATCAGCGGTATCCTTTATCCACTTTCTGTCCTCTTCGGTGACGCCCTTAGATACTCCACCAGGCAGACCACCCTCTGGATGAGGAGGCTTGCTACCCAAGAAACGGATTATCTCACGGCATCTCTTCCTTGTCTCTATAACTTTACCCCCGATTTCCAACCCCACTTTGGCTATCAGACCGAGGATATTCCGTTCCGCTGGATTAGCACTTGGTCCCAGAACAAAGTCAGGAGCGGACAGAATAAAGAAATGAAGCAGGTGGTCTTCCACCATAAATGCATTGAAATGTAGCTGCCTTACCAGCTTGGCGGTAGGCGTCGGTTCAACACCGAAAAGGTCATCCAGAGCTTTGACAGACGCCATGTTATGAGGCGTCGGGCATACACCGCAGATGTTGGGAACGATTCGCGGCAACTCCTCAACGGGCCTGCCCAGGCAGAACCTTTCGAACCCTCTTAGCTCGACTACTTGCCAGTAAGCATCGTCCACATTTCCCTTATCGTCCAGGAAAATTTCAATTTTCCCGTGTCCTTCCAACCTGGTTATCGGACTTATTGTTATCTTCTCGGTCACATTGCACCTCTCTCTTGTTTTAACCTTTATTTCGCTTATTTCGCTTTAGGCGCTTTTTTCTTCCTCTTTAGTATAGATGATGGAAGAGCAAACCTATAGCAGTAACCTGCAGGGTCACCGATCTCATCTACAATCCTCTTCATATCCTCATCGCTCTGTACATCTAAAATAGACGCCAGAGCCGATATAAATTTTGCTCCGGAATCTTCCACACCTTCCACGGGGCCAAAGCACCCCCGACAGGGGATATTGATATTCATACAAGCTTCTCCGCAGCCGTCACGAGTTGCCGGTCCCAGACAGATAATTCCCTGAGCCAGAAAACATGTATCCGGGTCTGCTTCCACTTCATGAATACGTTTTATGTCCCTTATTGCCATCCTTTCAGGTTTGGTCTTATTTCGCCTACAGCTATCGCATAAAGCACGATTAGGCGCCAGCGTCGAACCTCGTGGCGGAAGCTTACCCTCCAATATAGCGCTGATGGCCGCTATTATCAGATATGGCGGCGGTGGACATCCAGGCAAATAATAATCCACCGCTATTATGTCATTCAATGCGTACACGTGGTCGTAAATTTCGGGAAGTGTTAACGTCTTGCCATTTAGCGTGGTGCTTGTCTGAGGATAATTTCCTTTGGGATTGACCACCGTCGGTGCATCCTTATAGACCCAGTTAAAGATATCCTCTTTAGTAGTGAGATTGGTTAATCCGGGGGTCCCGCCAAAACAGGCACAGGCACCAAATGCCAAAACCAGCTGTGATTTCTCACGTAGTAGCCTGGCTACCTCTTCCTGTTCTGAGTTCCGGACATCACCGTTAATTATACTTAATACGATTTCACCGTCCTTCATGGTCTTGACGCTATCGTACTTATAATCGAGAGCCACCGGCCAGAAAACTAAATCTACCGCGTTCGCTACACCTAGAATGACTTCGTTGATGTCGACAACAGCCTCATCACAACCACCGCAGCTTCCTAACCAGCATATTGCAACCTTTGGTTTAGCCATATGTTATTTCCCCCTTCCAGCTTTTACTGTTTCTTTTTGGGACACCTTACCCGCCACAGTAACTCTTTTTACAGGGCCCAATTTCATCAAGTCCGCCTTCATCTCTTTCATCAACTGCGCTATTCTGTGGCCCTCGGGGTCGGAAGACAACACAATTCTTACTCTTTCGCCTTCCATTCCCATGGACTCCAGCATTCTGCGGAGAATATACACCCTTTTCTTCGCCTCATAGTTGCCGTCCTGATAATGACAGTCACCCTCAGGGCATCCAAGTATTAGGATTCCATCGGCACCTTTTTCAAAGGCTTCCATTATATAGGTCGTATCGATTTTCCCGGTGCAAATGATAGGTATCCAGTTCTCTATCTCTTTAGACAGCACTTCTTCATCTGTTAGATATCCCCAGCTAAACTTACAGGAAAAACATACTACTTTTGGTTGATACTGGCTCAATGTTTTCCTCCTTAAAAGTATTTCCTTTGAATTTCACTATAAAGATGCGTACACTTTCTCTACCCTGTCAGCCGTATCTTCATCAACCATTTTCCGTGCCTGAGACGGACAGGCCACAACACACATGCCGCAGGACTTGCACCTGAACATATCGGTTTCAGATACAACCTTATCGCCTCGATTAACCAGCCGGGCCGCACCGTAGTTGCATGTATATACACAATGGCCACAGCCGCTACACCTGGTAATATCTACCTCAACAGGGCTTAGAGATTTCTGAAAGCCGATAGACAGGCACGCCTTGCATGACAGGCATGGGCCGCAAGTGACACACCTCTTCGCCTCCTCAATAGCCTCTTTTAACGTAAGCCCTTTTTCAAACATCTGGAAATGCATTCTGTTTTCAGGAGGTATCCACAGCACCTCGGGTTCCGGTTTATAGTTGCTCCTTATCGGGATTTCATAAGCTTCGTAGTCTCTTCTGCGTCCTTCCTTCATATCTACCCCTCGCAGATATCTGTCGATCGATTCAGCAGCTTCAAGACCTTCTCCCATAGCCTCTATCATGAAGCCGACCCTTAAAACGTCGCCACCGATGAATACCCAAGGCTTCCTCGCACTCTGCAGCGTTAAATGGTCCACTTCAAGCCGGCCTCTTTCATTTAAAAGCTCTTCCTTTTGCAGCAGAGGCCTATCCGGTGCTTGTCCAACCGTTATTATCAGTATGTCGCCTGTCAAATCTATGCAGTCAGTACAATCAAACTTCGGGTTGAATCCCTGTTCATCGAACACGCTGACACACACCGGACTATTGACGCCTTTAAACTTGCCGTTTTGTCCCACAATCTGTCTGACGCCGCGACTATAGACTATCCTGATTCCTTCCTCCCAGGCACCACGTATTTCCTCTTCGTCGGCCGGTATGCCGTCTTTGCATTCTTTATCTTCGCACTCAAGACATACTACAGTTACATCTCCGCCCTGTCTTCTAACAGACCTGGCAACGTCAAAGGCTACGTTTCCGCCTCCTGTAACTATAACTTTCTTACCTTTAAAATAATCCTTTGCAATATTATTGTGGCTGACCTCGTACAAATAGGTATGGCCGTACATCACACCGGACAGGTCCTGACCTTCAACAGTCTGACCTTCAAAAGTTAATATCCTGGGATAGGGCAAACCTGTAGCCATAAATGCCGCCTGATAACCTTGTTTCTTCAAGTTCTCCAGCGTCAGGTCACCTGAACCAAGGCGGCTGTTATATTTGACTTCGATGCCAGCAATTCTTACCAGGTTTTCGACCGTAGTCTGGAGAACATCCTTAGGCAGGCGATAATCCGGCACCAGCCAGAGCGCACCTCCGAGACGATCAGAGGCCTCGAATATGGTTGTCTTATATCCTCTTTTGCTCAAATGGTAAGCACACATCAGCCCACCCGGTCCACCACCTATAATAGCTACTTTTTCTTTGTCCTTAACTATCTTAGACGCCTGGCGTTCCTTCAGGTGGTCAGTATAGGCATCAGACAGGAACCGTTTAAGCAGCCTCCTCTTTATTGCTCCGCCTTTATTAGCATAATTGCATTCAAGCTCACAAAGGCCGCAGATGTAACCGCAGATGTTAAAGAATGGATTCTTATCGTAAAGATAATCACCGATCTGTATTATTCCTTCTTTTGCCAGAGCCGGATCTTCGGGGAGAAGAGAAATCAGCACGTTTGTCCGCTGAATATCTTCATTTATAGGGCATTTAATCTGGCACGGTGGTAAACATTGCCTCACCGCCCTATCCGCATGTGTGACTCCGGTAGATTCAGTTTTCCACATAATTAAACCTCCTCAGAAAATACGAAAAACCGCAAAAACAAAGTACCTAGATTATATATGACTATATTCACTAAGACTTGGGAATCTGTTGCTATTGTATACGTTTAAAAGTTGTATCACTCTAAACACAAAAACCGAATAATTATACCTATTTTGATTTAAATAAACAAGTAATTGCAATCAGGTAACAATGCTCTTTCGGCTCGATTTTATCCAGATACAAACAAGGAGAATAAACGTGATGTTGCTGTTCTTTTTAAATACCCAAGTGCTATAATTTAACGATTACGCGTAATCATATTGAACTCCGGTAGTCCAGAAGTATCATTTCCTGACTGGGCTAAAGTCCCCCAATGAACTAGGCCAAAGTCCGATGATGTACGGGTTAATCGACTGTAAAATAACGTAAAAACCACTCGTACCGAGGAGGCGAAAGTGAAGAAGACCGAAAGAGCGATTTCTACTAAATCAAAGCCTGAGAAACAGCTCAGCAGCGACACCCTCCAGCAAATCAAGAAGATAGTAGCAGCCATCGATGGTCGGGCCGGTGCGCCGATTCGGGTGCTACAGCAGGTACAGGGGCTGGTCGGCTATCTGCCACCTGAATCGTTGCGGGCCGTATCCATTGAAATGGGCATCCCTCTTAGCGAGCTATACGGAATAACCAGTTTCTACTCCTTTTTCTCCCTGGTGCCCAAAGGCAAATACGTATTGCAGGTCTGCATGGGCACCAGTTGCTACGTTAAAGGTGCTGAAAGGATTTTGAAAACCTTAAAGAAAGACTATGGCTTGGAAGCAGGGGGAATTACCTCTGATGGAAAATTCTCGCTAGAGCAGGTAAGATGCCTCGGTTGTTGCGGTCTTTCCCCGGTAATGGCAATAAAAGAAAATGTTTATCGCAAAGTTAAACCGAGCCAGGTACAGAATATCCTGGCCTCATATAAATAGGAGAATGAGATGAAACCACTTGCATCGGCAAAAGAACTGATAGATCTAAGGGATAAAATACAGCAGAGGCTAGACAAGCAAGGAAAGAAGCTCCAGGTTAAGGTTCATCTTGGCACATGCGGAATTTCCTCCGGAGCAAATAGTATACTTCAGGCCTTTCAGAAAGGTGTTGAAGCCAATAAATTAGCTGACGTTTCTGTGCTGAAGGCAGCCTGCATCGGTTTGTGCGACAGGGAACCGGTGGTCACCGTCGTTCATCCGAAAACCGGAACAACCACTTACTATGACGTCACGGAGGAAAAGGTCACCAAGATCATTCAAAGTCACATCATGGGAAACAAGGTCATTGAGGAATGGAAATTGGACACTACTGACCCTTTGCTCAAACTACAAGAGATAAGGGTCATGCATAACCAGGATCTGGACCCGATGAATATAGATGAATATATAGCTAGGGACGGTTATCAGGGCTTGGCTAAGGCGCTGACCCAAATGAAGCCTGATGATGTTATCTCAGAGATCGTGAAGGCCGCACTGCGTGGTCGCGGCGGCGCTGGTTTTCCCACAGGTACCAAATGGACATTTGTTCGTAATGCTACCGGTGACGAAAAATACGTTGTCTGCAACGGCGACGAGGGTGACCCCGGAGCTTACATGAATCGGGCCGTCCTGGAAGGAAATCCCCATTCGATAATCGAAGGCATGGCCATAGGAGCCTATGCCATAGGCAACGTACGCCAGGGCTATGCGTACGTTCGCGCTGAATATCCTCTCGCTATCGAGACATTGAACCATGCTATAAGCCAGGCCAAAGCATATGGCTTGCTGGGGAATAACATACTAGGTACCGACTTCGAATTCGACCTGGATATATTTCCCGGCGCTGGCGCCTTTGTCTGCGGAGAAGAGACCGCCCTTTTGACCTCAATAGAAGGTAAACGGGGCAATCCCCGACAGCGACCTCCCTTCCCAGCTAATAAAGGGCTTTTCGATAAGCCCACCACTTTAAATAATGTTGAAACCTGGTCGAATGTTCCGCAAATAATCTGGAAGGGTGCCGATTGGTTCGGTAGTGTCGGCACTGCGAGCAGCAAAGGTACGAAGACACTGTGCCTGGTCGGAAAGGTCAATAACACCGGCCTCGTCGAGGTCCCGCTGGGCACGAGCCTAGGTAAAATTGTGTTTGACATCGGGGGTGGTATACCGAAGGGGAAGAAATTCAAGGCAGTGCAGATAGGCGGCCCCTCGGGTGGAGTCATTCCCATCGAACACCTAAACACTCCGGTCGATTATGAAGCTGTAACTGCGCTGGGAGCAATTATGGGCTCAGGCGGACTCGTCGTTATGGACGAGGATAGCTGCATGGTCGATGTAGCTAAATTCTTTTTGCAGTTCACCAGGGATGAATCCTGCGGCAAATGCACCCCATGCCGTGGGGGAATACCCAAGATGCTTGCTTTCCTGACCAAGATAACAGAAGGCGAAGCAACCATGGAAGACCTGGATATACTTTCGGAACTCGCTGATATGGTGTGTTCGGCATCTATCTGCGGCCTGGGACAAACAGCTCCCAATCCTGTACTAACTACCTTGCGTCATTTCAGAGAAGAGTATGAGGCACACATAATAGATAAAAAGTGCCCGGCCGTTGTCTGCTCTGCGCTGTTCAAAGCCCCGTGTTCCGGCACCTGTCCGGTAGGGCTTGACACACCGGGTTACATCTCTTTTATCAAACAGAATGATTTCGAACAGGCTTG
>CAZJID010000045.1:0-17171 GCA_964545945.1 uncultured Dehalococcoidales bacterium | reverse complement strand
TACTGATCTGGGGCGATTTTTAACAGTAAGGCACCCCATTTAATATCGTCGTTACGGGACGAGACATGGCCACCCACTATGTAGCCAGCGTCTGCGGTCTGTTGAACTGTTTTGCCATCAGCGTAACCATTCCCCCCTAATCTCTCGTCCCAGAGCTTGTTTCCATCAGCATCCGTCTTTATCAGCCAGATATCTCTCCGGTACCCCAACGAATGCTTGGGCAACAAATAACTGTATATCGTCCCGCATATCATGTAGCCGCCATCTGTTGTCTGCTGAACTGCATATCCACCACTACTTTTTCGAGCTATACATATTTTTTCGGAGAATATTTTGTCCCACAGCTTATTCCCATCAGCGTCTGTCTTTATCAGCCAGATACTGTAATTATCCTCTTTGCAGGAATACTTGCTTCCACAAATAATGTAGCCGCCATCTACAGTTTGCTGAACTGCTCTTCCGTAGTCCGAAGCAGGGTAACCCACATTTTCCTCACTGAACGTATTATCCCATAGTTTATTGCCATTCGGATCTGTTTTTATCAGCCAGACATTGGCACCTCCGTCTGCCAGAATATGCATATTTCCGCATATTATAAAGCCGCCATCCCTCGTCTGTTGAACTGAACTGGCCATATCGATGGTTTGTTGAGCTGAAATGTTCATACTACTGAAGTGGCCATCGAATGTCTTGTCCCACAGCTTATTACCGTCGGCATCGGTTTTTATTAACCAAACATCGGAATCACTGTATTTTCCCCGCTCTGTGGATCCACATACTACATAGCCGCCGTCAGTCGTCTGTTGCACCGAAATTGAGTAGCCCCAGTCCTTAGCCTCTCCGCCAAATGTCTTGTCCCATAACTTGTTACCATCAGAGTCTGTTTTTATCAACCAGATATCCTGCTCACCGGCCCCATATGACCATGTATATCCGCATACTATATAGCCACTGTCCATCGTCTGCTGTACCGAATCTCCGACGTCAGGATCTTGACCGCCGAACGATTGCTCCCAGAGCTTGTTGCCTCCGGCATCTGTCTTCATTAGCCAAACATCGCTGTCATCAATTCCGTAGGTTCCTGGCATAGATCCGCATACTACATAGCCGCCATCCTCTGTTTGCTGAACTGCGGTGCTATCTCCCAAACTTCTTCCCGTATAAGTCTGCGACCACTGCAAAGGGGGCCCTGATTCTCCAGCACAAGCGTAAAGCGAAACAACAAGAATCAGTTCGAAAATAAATAGCAAATAGCGCACTAATCTATGCCCCATACCAGTACCCCTGTTGTACCTGCAGTCCCGTACCTGTATTACTAACCGCCTTGTGGTACCAGTAAATAAACTTGCAACTGGCTTCAATGCTGTCCTGCGCCATTGTGGTCTCTATGTTGGCACCGAAAGGCTCTGTTAAGCTGTCATCGAAAATGGCTCGGGGAAATGCTTCCCTGATCTTTCTTACCGCAATCAAGTAGTTAGCTGAGGCAGACGAGACCATTTCCGAGCTCAGAAACGAGTAGTCGAAATTTTGTTGCATGATTTCGACCACCGGTTCAGGCGACGTCCTGCCATAGAGCCTGAGGAAACTTACATTCTGATGCGACCTGGTGGTTTCTTTCTTTTTCACTTTTTTAAGGATTGGAATGCCGCCTGTTAATAAAGTCGCGGTAATATTCAATTTCCTTTCAGTCTTGGTTACTTCCGTCTGCGTCTCATGCTGCATCCTGGCGCTTATAATTAAAAAAAGCTCTCCAGCTTCCATCCTATTTGACTGGCCAGCCCTGTCATAGAACGTTATAGCTTGTTCTTCGAATTTCAGGCTGCGGGCTCTAAATATCTGCCACGACTGGCGCAGCACCGAATCAGAAACTACTGTCACCACAAGGCCCAGCGCTCTAAGGCTTTGAGCCGCCGAGTCGGCACGCGCAACAATGTCATAGTTGGCGATGATTTTGGGGATTTTGCCCGTCAGCCGAAGGCGGGCCTCGTAAGGGCTTTTGCCGATGATAGCTGCTATCTTATTTACCAGCTCTTCGTCGAGCGTGGCCGGAGGGGCCGCCGCCACGTGTATAACATCATTTCCGGAAACCATAGCTATCACTTATCCGGGCTAACCCTGTTATAACAATAGCACTCCTCGGGGCGAATTAAAAGTATTGCAGAGGCGGGATCTTACATCCACGGCGGTTGTTTGATATTGGTATTTTCGAAGTAGTCGTTGTCTAGCGGCCGCTGGGCCACGCCGGACTCTACGGCGGCTTTAGCCACGGCATGAGCTACCGCCAGATGTACTTTGGGGTCGAGCGGATTAGGCACGAGCTCACCCTCATCCGTAGTTTCCACAATAGCCAGGCTGCCGGCTTTATACATTTCGTAGGTCATTTTGCTGGCCATGGCATCCAGAGTCCCGCGCCAGATACCTGGATAACCCAGCAGATTATTGACCGTCCTGCCGTCGACTGCCAGCGCCGCACCGGCTTTTTTAGCCACTTCTGGAGCAATCTCTGGGACGGGATTGGACAGAGCCAGGATGATTTGCCCTTTCCTGACCATATCGGGTTCAATAAGGCCGGGAACACCGCTGGTGGCTATGACAATATCAGCCTTATGCATAATCTCGGCTAAATTGCTGGCAATGCCGCCGCGTTCGACGTGCCGTTGAATGCTGGCTTCGGTTCTGGCTGTGCCCAATACTGGCTTGCCGGTGTACTTAAGTAGAAATTTGCCGATGGTCAGGCCGGCGGCACCGAGGCCGATAACGCCCACCTTAGCTTCCTCGAGGCTAACGTTAACGATTTTACAGGCGTTAAGCAAAGCTGCCAGCACCACCACAGCCGTGCCTTGCTGGTCGTCGTGCATAACAGGAATGTCCAGCTCCTTCTCCAGCTTCTCTAAGATGGGGAAGCATCTGGGCGATGCTATATCCTCCAATTGAATGGCGCCAAAGGTCGGCGCAATATATTTTATCGTATCCACAATTTGGTCGATATCGGTTGTTCTCAATAAAATGGGAATCCCGCTAACGCCTACAAGCTCCTGCAGCAGCGCCGCTTTTCCCTCCATAACCGGCATTCCTGCTTCCGGACCGATGTTGCCCAGGCCCAGTATGGCAGTCCCATCGGTAACGATAGCTATTGTGCTCTGAATATTGGTATACATGTATTTAAGGCCGGGCCTTTCGGCGATTAACCGACAAACCTCGGCCACGCCCGGTGTATAGACTTTCCTCAGAATATCTATCGAGTTAATGGGATGAACGCTTACAGTCCTTATTTTCCCGTCCTTGTGGAGGCTAAGCACATCATCCCTAACCTCGAGTACGGTGACCTCCGGGATCTTGGAAACCTCGTCTACCACCCGATCCAGCTCTTCCTGGGTCCTTAAAAGCACTTCTACATCCCTGATAGTATAGTAGTGCCCCAGGTGTACGGTGGTTAAATTCCCGATATCGACTCCAACTTTGCCTATAGTGGTAGCCAGCTTGCCCAGGGTGCCCGGAACATTAAGGTTTTTACAGCGCAAAGTCCGGCTGAACTGGTATTTAGCACTTTCCATGATTACACCTCTTTTCTATGTTTTATTGCGAGGAGAAAAAGATATCCGAACATGCTTGTAGAGAAAGATAGGTCTGTCTGGAAGGACTCCTTCCATGGAAGCACCCGGTGGAGAAAAAGCGGAACGAAATACAAAATAGAAACCCGACTTTGATATATGTTTTCCGGACACCTATTCTACCACTAATTCGCCTCTTTGGCTAAATTTTTTAGCCTGAAACTGCTCTTAATAGTTTGTTTTGCCAAAAAACATTTGGAATATAGACATATGTGACTTTTTTGCCTGGAAGTAGTAATATTATGCAGTTACCAAACCTACTAACCGAGGAGGAGATACCATGAGGACCAAAGAACAGTATATCCAGGGCTTATCCAAAATGAAGCGGAATGTCTACTTCGACGGTGCGTTAATCGATCGCACAGACGAACTGCAGGCGAGTTGCCTTGACGTAATGGGCACGACCTTCGAGGAAGCCGCCAGGCCGGAAAATCAGGACCTGTGCACCGCTATCTCGCATCTTACGGGCGAGAGGATTAACCGTTTCAACCACATCCATCAAAACACCCAGGACCTTCATAACAAACAGGACATGACCCGCATGTACTGCCAAAAGGTGGGCGGATGCATCCAGAGATGCATGGGCATTGATGCTGTCAACGGCATCTACAATGTGTCCTATGAAGCGGACAAGTTGAACAAAGGTGCCACGCAGTACCACGAGAACTTCAAGAAGTGGCTGGCCCGCTTCCAGACCGAGGATCTGGTGGGTTGCTGTGCTCAGACAGATGTTAAAGGCGATAGAATACTGAGACCTGCCGAGCAGCCGAACCCGGATGCCTATGTACGAATCAAGGAAAGGCTCAGCGACGGTATCGTGGTCAGCGGCTGTAAGGTGCATATCTCAGAAGCCTCGGTGGCTGACGAGATACTGGCAGTACCCACCCGGGCATTGCGTCCTGAGGACAAGGATTACGCCGTAGCTTTCGCCGTCCCGGGGGATTGGGATGGAGTTAAGCAGGTAGTAACTGTGCATAACCTGAGGCCCAGGAAATATTTCAAGCGCGGCTTTATGCCCGGCAGCACCGATTCTTATGTGATTTTCGATGATTGTTTCGTGCCCTGGGAGAGGGTATTCCTTGCCGGCGAGTATCAGCACGGCGGCGTGCTGGCTCTGCTGTTCGCTTTGTTCCATAGGCATTCCTATTCGGGTTGCAAGCCGGCTATCGGCGATATTGTCTTGGGGAATGCAGCTCTTGCTGCTGAGGTGAATAATGTTCATAAAGCGCCACATGTTCGAGAGAAACTGTCTGAGATTATTTTGACCACCGAACTGGGCTATGCTGCCGGATATACGGCCTCTGACCTGGGTAAGCCGGAGGTTTATATGCCCGGCGTGGGCTTTATACCTTATGGGCCCGGCTCTTACATACCTAATTCGATTTACTGCAATGTGGGACGCTGTCTTACTGGCGAGGCGGTGTGGCGTGAGGCGGAAATACTGTGCGATATCTCGGGTGGCGTGGTAGCTACCTTCCCTTATGAGAAGGATTTTGTGAATCCTGAGACAAAAGACTTGCTGCTGAAGTACACCAAGAGGAATCCGAACATATCAGCCGAGGATCAGGCACAGTTCTGGCGATATATGGGCGATGTGCTCTGCTCAGCCACCGGCGGCATACATAACGTGGGCAGCTACCACGGCGGTGGCTCACCGGTGATGGAGCAAATCGCCATCACCACCCAGTATGACATCGAAGCCCGGAAAAAGCTGGTGAAATATCTGGCCGGCATGAGCGGCGGTGACCGCGAGGCTCTGGCCAAAAAGACCACCAAACCAGTCAAAGAAACCGCTGCCGCCCAGAAATAGTTTTTGTGTAATTTTAAAAAGCCCCTCCCAGAGATATTGGAGGGGCTTTTATTTTTAGCCATGGCATCTATTGAACCTGGTTACATTGCTCTGTACCACACCGGTGAACTAGCGAGGCGTGCTAACGCTCTTGAGGCCCGGTTAGCCTCCTGTGATATCTGCCCCCGGGAATGCCATGTCAACAGGTTAAAAGACGAAACTGGTTATTGCCATTCAGGTTGTCTTCCCATAGTGTCATCAGCCTGTGCTCATCACGGAGAAGAACCGGCTTTATCGGGAAGCAGAGGGTCGGGAACGGTATTCTTCGGCAACTGCAATATGAGATGTGTTTATTGCCAGAACTATCAGATAAGCCAGGACTGGAGGAACCAGCGGTCGGTGCAGATAGATTGTCGTGCTCTGGCGGAAAGACTTATTTACCTCCAGGATAAGCTGGGCTGCCACAATATTAATTTCGTTTCGCCTTCTCATTTTGTTCCGCAGATGGTGCGCGCCGTCCTGGAAGCGGTGCCCATGGGGCTTAGAATACCGTTAGTCTACAACACCGGCGGCTATGACTCACTGGCTACTCTCAGAGAGCTCGACGGTATAATAAGTATTTACCTGGCAGATTTAAGATATGCATCGAATAAACTGGCTAGAAGGTACTCGCGTGCCCGGGGTTATGTAGCGAGCGCTCGCGAAGCTATTAAAGAAATGTACCGGCAGGTCGGTGACCTGATAGTCGATGAGTCCGGCGTGGCACAACAGGGATTAATCGTGCGACTGCTTATTCTCCCTAACGGGCTGGCAGGCACCGAAGAATCATTGAGCTGGCTGGCCCGGGAGCTTTCCACCACGGTGACGGTTAGCCTGATGTCCCAGTATTCGCCGCAGCACAAGGCCCGACAAATCCCCTTGCTTTCCCGTACGATTTCGGCTGCTGAGTACAAGGGGGCTGTTAAGTGCCTGCAAGAGCTGGGAATGGAAAACGGATGGGTACAGGAAATGGGGGCTTCGGAATATTACGTCCCCGATTTCAAACGAAAAGGCCATCCCTTTGTTTCCACCCCGTAACAAAAACACATGGGTGGCGCAATGACACAGGGATTCCCCCGCAGTTGCCCGTATCATGGGTGGGATGATACAATGTTCTCTGGTTTTCGAAAAAACGTAAAGGAAACGATTTAAAGTGAGCAAAAAACCTGATGTCGATATTAATACCTTCGTAGAGAACGTAAATAAGAAGAGCGATAAGCATAACGGCAAGAAAGTCCGCTTTGGCTGGTCCAAGAGAAAACGTAAATAGTTCTATTCCGGTCTCTGAATATTTTGGCGTTAGTTAAAAGCCCCTCGCGTTTTCCTGCGGAGGGGCTTTCCTTTGCGGTAAGTTATGATTTATCCTGTTACCTACCGCGGCTGAGCAGGCATAGCCTTATTCCCGTAAATACCAACCACAACACAAAGGCGATTAGACACGGACTCAGCAGCACTGCCAGAGTCGGTACAAAGATATAAAAGCCACCGATAATCCCTAGAACGCTGGCACCTATTCCGAAAAAAGCCACCCCCCTCATGAACGGGCCCCGTAGCATTAGTATGGAGGTAATTAGCAGCCCAATCGATGATACGACATAGCTGTAAAACGTGGCCAGGGGCAGCGTTGCCAGGGCGTAGTTAGCGGCGGCCATGTAAGCAGAACGCTGAGCTTCGCTCGTCGCCGCTGCGTAGCTGTGACCGAGCGTTACCAGAGCCATTGAGCTCATTTCGGTAACTCCGATGTCAAGCGCGATAAATATACCCCAGAACGCGGTCGCCAGCAGCATGGCCGTCCTGTTGACGCCTTTAAGTGCGAAATAGAGCGCAAATATGGCCGGTATAAGCAGAAAATGCGCCACGATGAACGCGGCAAAGTTGACCGGGGCGACTATGGGATGGGCGGCTATGGCAGTGAAATATATCACGCTGGAACTCGGCGGAGGCCCGATGATTAGGGACATTATCATCCCTCCGAAATAGAGAATACCGATTATAATCAGCGATATACCGCCTATCAGGTACAAGCCTTTGCGACCCTGGTCCGCTTCTTGCGACGAACCACGTCTGAAAATCATTTTTCACCTCATTTTCTAATCTCTTACAAACCTTTCTTTTCCTTGCGGCGCGGATTATACTACTTACCACTGAACAAAAAAAGTGACGCTAGTCCTAGAAAGCTCTACCGCATTTAACATACGTGCTTCCGATTTCAGTCCACTCGACTTTACGGGCACCCGGATTAGCGTCACGTTGTATAATACAGGTATACACAACTAACCCAAACACGGAGGTTTAAATGAAAACGACCGAACTCGCCGAACTGATAAAGAGCCGCCGCTCCATCAGGAGCTGGCAGGACAAGCATGTACCCGAAAAACTGCTGCTGGAGGCCGTCGAACTGGCAACCTACGCTCCGAACGGAGGCAACCAGCAAAACTGGCGTTTCTACGTCATCTTGAACCGGGATATTATCAGGTCCATCGCCGATGCCGTTCAGTCCCGCGCCGACTTAATGGCTTCCTGGCCCGAGGCGTCCAAATACGGTGAAATCACTAAACGTATGCTGCAGAGGTCGAGCTTTTTCCGCAGCGCACCTGCCGCCATTGCCGTGGCCACCAGGCAGTATGAATCGGCTATCGAGCAGCTTTCGGCCGGACGGAAGGACACCGATGCCAGGGCCAGGCAGATTTACGAATGGCGTCACATAGCCAATGCCGGCATACAATCCGTAGCCTCGGCCATCGCTTATCTTCTCTTAATACTGCACGGGATGGGATTAGGTGCCGTGTGGATGACCGGCCCCATGCAGGCCAAGGGCGAAATCGAGAAAATTTTGAACATCCCCGAGGGCATGGACCTGGTGGCTTTTATACCGGTGGGTTATCCGGCTGAAAACCCCGACCTACGCATGAGAAAACCGGTCAGCGAAGTCAGCGAGGTCATTAAATAAATAACCCCTGGTCACCTCATGCGTGCAGCACTCATAAAGAACCGCCCTTAGTGCGCCTCTTTTTACCCCCTGACCTTCTTTCCGGTTTGTATCTCCGTACACTATGGTGATTTCCTGTATCTTGATATAATAGGTGCGCTTTTTGAAAGGATTAAATAGATGAGCCGTAAAAATAATATCAAACCGGATTACGGTAACTGGGTATCGAAATGGCTCCTCTATATGCCCGCGGCCACGACGTTATTTTTCCTGGCGCTATCCGCTGTATCCCGCTGGTTTGTTATAGCGGCGGCTTTCTTCCTTATTATTTTCGCTTATTTTGCTCTGGCCTATTTCAGATTCTCGCCCGCCGGCGGAGACCTGCAGATGAAGATTCGCGACCTGGTGCTGAAGCGACTGGAATGGAACGGGAAGGGGCAGGTTCTGGATATCGGCTGCGGCAACGGGGCCGTGGTAATAAAACTGGCCAGGCAATACCCGAAGGCGCATATCACCGGCATCGATTACTGGGGTGGGAACTGGGGATATTCCAGAGAGGCCTGCAAAAAGAATGCGAAGATCGAAGGTATGGTTGACCGGATGACATTCAAGAAAGCCAGCGCCTCGTCTTTACCCTTCAAAGACGGCTATTTCGACGCCGTCGTCAGCAATTTCGTATTTCATGAAGTAAAGGACTCAAAGGATAAAAGGGAGGTCGTCAGGGAAGCATTGCGAGTGGTTAAAAAAGGCGGAGTTTTCGCTTTTCAGGACTTATTCCTGGCCAAAACCATTTACGGCGACCTTGACGATTTGCTGGAAACCATCTGCGGCTGGGGCGTAAGAGAAGTAAATTTCGAGAACACCAGCAAAAAACAATTCATACCCGGCTTTCTGAAGCTGCCGTTCATGGTCGGGGCTATCGCCATCATCTACGGAAAGAAATAATAAAACCGCTCAAAAAACCATAGAAAAGATGCGTCAGGATACTTCATCACAGCTCAGGTCTTTCGTGTTGCCGTTCTCCGTACTGATTGTGCTTCCGGCTCTGCTTCTTGCCTGCAACAAAGGTTTCAGATTCGGCTGGGGGCTGGGACTGCCCTACGACGCAATTGCAATCTGTGTAGGTTTAGCCATCATCATCGCCGGTATGTATCTGCTTATAGATACCATCCTTCTTTTCAGGAATATCGGCAAAGGCACGCTGGCCCCGTGGGCGCCGCCGACAAAACTTGTGGTTACCGGGCTGTACCGTTACGTCAGAAACCCCATGATTACAGGAGTGTTAATCGTGCTGATCGGCGAAGCCATCGTGTTCGGCTCCGTAGCCCTTTCCATCTGTTTTGTCCTGTTCTTTATTATCAATCACATTTATTTCATTTGCTCGGAGGAACCGGGGCTGGTCAAACGATTCGGTGATGACTACATTCGCTATAGCAAAAACGTGCCCCGGTGGATTCCGAGGTTAAGCCCTTGGAAAAACGACGACGGCCCGGAAGAAAAATAAGCGAAATTACGGCTTTTATAAGTATTGAAAACGAAGCCAGGCTGTGGCATACGGTGATACTAACGACGTGCCGATATAATTGAATCGTACAACGCCGTCCGGTGCGATTGTCTACGCCCCTTCGACTGGTTCGCTATTTCTTCTTGGGAGGCGTCTTCTTTACTTTTTCCGGCTTCGATGCCGGCTTGTCGTGGTATAGCTCCGGATGGTGCCGCCTGCAGGTCTGACACATACCTCTGCCCTCCTCCTGTATTTGAATTATAGCACCTGGCACCGGATTATGACACACGGAATATTTGCCATTTCTAATGATGGCCTCAAGTAATCTAGCCATTGACTTTTTGGTCTGTTCTGCTATACTTTCCATTAACTGAATAACAGTGGTATCCAGGGTGGCCCCGGGTGACCGGGGGCTCAATTGGAAAGCAAGCCGGCGCAATTCCGGCACAGTCCCGCCTACTGTAATAGTCAGAACGCCTGCCCTGTAATACTATCTGCCTCCGCGGAGTAAGGGGGTGGGATTTCTTGTTTAATAAATCCCTATGTTCGCGGGAGCATGGGGATTTTCTGTTTTATTGGAGGACTTAAATGAAACATCGAATCATTCATCTGCTGTATCCGGCAATCGCGCTCGGTCTGATTCTATCCGTAGCCTGCGCTGCCCCGTCAGTACCTGCGGCGACCACACCGCCACCAGCGCCATCCCCTCAGGTTCAGGCGCCACCCGAAGAACCCCAACCTCCGGCCGAAGAGCTGCCGCAGTTCCCTATGACCGTAACCGACGACCTGGGAAGAAAGGTCCAAATCGATAAGCTGCCCGGGCGCATCGTGTCCCTGGCTCCCAGCAACACCGAGATTATCTATGCACTGGGACTGGAAGATAAGCTGGTAGGCACCACCGACTACGACGATTATCCGGAGGCAGCCAAGTCCAAGCCGCGCGTAGCCAACTATACCACGCCCGACCTGGAAAAGGTCGTCTCCGTCCAGCCCGACCTGATTATCGCCGAAGCCATACACGAAAAGACGGCGCTGCCCGCCATGGAGAACCTGGGGCTTACCGTCATCGTCACCTCGGCCCACTCCATGGACACCATACTGTATGATATTAAAATGATCGGTGACATAAACGGCAAGAGCCGCGCCGCCCAGGCGCTGGTTGACAGTCTGAACGCCAGGATACAGGCCGTGACCTCGAAAACGGATACACTGACTCCGGAACAGCGTCCCAGAGTCCTTTACGTCGTCTGGCACGATCCCATCTGGACGATGGGCGGCAACACCTTCACCGACGACCTCATCCGGATGGCGGGAGGAGTCAACATTTTTTCCAACGACTTCACGGAATCGCGCGTCGTCTCGCTGGAGTCGATTATCGAAAAGGACCCCCAGGTCATACTGGTCAGCGGCATGGCTACCGGAGGCGACCTGATTTATAACAACATAATGAAAGAGAGCCGGCTGTCCGGCGTCTCCGCCATGCGCAATAACCGTGTCTATAAAATAAGCGATGCCGACCTGACCGAGCGCCCCGGCCCCAGGATAGTCGACGGCCTGGAAGAGGTGGCCAAGCTGCTTCACCCCGAGATTTTCGGCACTGTGAATTCAAAATAGTTCCGGCTTTTCAAATATTATCTTGAAGGAGTTGAACAACCGTAGGAACAGCTATATGAGGCGGGCCGCCGCATGGTGGCTTTGCCTTGTCCTGTTAATTCCGGTCAGCCTGTTGCCTGCCGCCAGCACCACGCCTGCCCTCGCCGACCCCGGGCTTCTCAAATGGACCCGCGTTGACACCCCGGGAGCATTGCCCGGCCGGAACGATATCGTCAGTCCCTGTGAGGTCGACCGCATCGCCGTCGGCTCCGACGGCAAGACCTTCTGTGCCGTGGATATAGCCGATGCCGACAACACCGACGGCAGCAAAGCCCTGTATAAATCGATCGACAGCGGCCTATCCTGGAGCGATACCATCAGCCGGAATCTGTACAATTCAATGACACCCGCCGAGCAGGCTGGCTTCCGTGTGTGGAATGTCTCCGTTGCCCCGGAAGACGTAAATTTTATTTCCGCTGTCACCAACGATAGTAGCAGCAACCTTCCTCATAATGTATGGTTCTCGCGGGACGGCGGCGCCGAATGGCAGGACACGCATTTCCCGGCGGCGGATAACATCAGCGCCATCGATATCTCTATAAACTACGGCAGCCGCGATATCGCCATCGGTACCAGGACGGGAGACGGCAACGGCGCCATCTGGATGCTAAAGGCGCCGAACTATAGTAACTGGCTCAACCAGAGTTTCACCGGCGATGTGCTGTCGCTGAAGTTCTCGCCAGGCTACGGCAGCGACTCCACCTTGGCCGTCGTCTACGCCGACGCAGCAGGCACTTATTTCAATGCCGGCGTTCATGACCTGGCTGCTGGCACCACCGACTGGACTATCGTCTACGGCGGCTCTCCGCCGGAAGTCGTCGTAACGCCGGGCGCTTCATCCACGGCGAATCAAATAATAAGCGCTGACCTGGAGCTGCCGTTCGACTTCACTGGCCAGTCGGTAGCCCTGCGCCGCTGCTATATCAGCACCGACGACGCCGGAGCTACCGGCAGCGCCGGCATCTACCGCATCGATGACACCGTTGTCTATCAGCTTATGTCCGCCACCACAGATAAAAGAATCGCCAGCCTTGCCTACTATGGCAACTATGCCTCGGGCAAGCTGCTGGCCGGCGAGGTCTTGGGCGACCCCTGCTCGGCAACCGTGATGACCTGGTTTACCGACTCGCCCACCACTTGCCCCGTTCCCTGCTGGTATCCGGCTATGAAGCCGCTTACCGGCGCCGCCGGCTCCGATAACTGCACCGGCTCCGGCTTCGGCAATACACAGCTTGCCTGGTCGCCCGATGGCTCCACCGCCTACGCCGGCACTGCCAGCAGCGCTTTTCTTTTACCCGGCGCCGGCTGGCCGCTTCCGTACTTAACCGGCGAAGACCTCGATGAATCGGCCTTCTCCCTGTCACCCAACAACGGCGAGACCTGGAACCAGCTCGCCCTTATCGATACGAATATCAGCCGGCTGGTCGATATAGCACCGGCCCCCGACTGCTCTACACTGTATCTGGCTTCGGTCAGCGACAACGTCGGCTGCTCCGGTTTCGACAGTGTCTGGCGCAGCCAGGGCCCTGAACCCGGCGACTCCTGGGAGAGGGTGCTGTGCATGCCCACCACCGACCAGCCCTGCGCCGCCGGTCAGACCGATTTAGCCATTCTCAGGCTGGCCGGCGATAAACCCGACGGCCAGGTAGTCTTCTGGGCGGCCGTGGGTACGCATAAAATAATGTGGTCGCCGGACTTCGGCGACTACTGGACGGATATCAGCCCATCGCTGCCAGTCCAGGACATGGCCGCCGAAGCCAGCAGTGATTTGTATATCCTTAGCGCCGACGGCCTGGTGCAGAAGTTCAGTTACAGCGGAAAAGGCTGGGCACCCAAGGCTCCCGTAATCACCGGGCTCGATTCCGGCTACAGCATCGCCACAGCCTTCACCGGCCTGACGCCCGATAACGACGAGGGGCAGGTCATCGTCGGCGGCAGCGGCACCGGCAGCTACGACGTGGCTTACTCTTCGGACGGCGGGGCTACCTTTGTCCCGATTATGATTCAGCTTCCCACCAGGGGCAATACGCTGGTGGTTGCCAGCTCCGGTTTCGATGCCAGCGGCGACATTTTCGCTATCAACACCGGCGGCATGTACCAGTGGTCGGTCTACTATGGCGGCGGCACCTGGTCGTATCCCCTCCCCGAAAAAAACAGGTGGTCGGTACTATGGGGAGGGCCTGCCTGGCCGACCCCCGTCACTGGCTTGACCATTGCTCGGAACGGTGGCTTCTATTTAACCGATGCCTATGGTGCGTATGTCAGATGGTGTTTTGCCAGCGCCGGGCTTGACCCCTTCGTCAGCTTCGGCACCGAACCCACCACCAGGCTAAGGATTTGCGGTGCCCTTTACTCAGGCGAGCCGATAACCGTCTGGCTCATCGACCAGCGCCCTTACAACCCACCGCAGGGCGGAGTCTGGGAATATATCGATGACCTTTCCTGGAATGGGCCCACGCCCACTTCGCCGGTGAGCAATGCCTCGGTAAAATTCGACCCCAAGAGCGGCCGGGCCGCCGAGCTGGACATGAAGTGGAACGCGGTGTCGCTAGCCAGGGGCTATCGGGTTCAGATAGCCAAAGACCCCGATTTCAGGCTGCAAATCGCCGACATCGGTGCCGACTTCGGCGGTCCTTACTACGTCCCGCCGGACCTGGACGCCCCCGCCCTGTTTGTCCCGCCGGGCGGCGGCATGGTCTTCGACAGCGCTGGCGACAACTGGACGGTGCCTGCGCTGGAGGCGGGGCACACCTATTACTGGCGGGTCATGGTCCAGGACGTGGCTACGGGAGATGACATCCAGAGCCCGTGGTCGTGGCGGGAAATCTTCACCGTCCAGGTAGGCCTGCCCGTGGCTCAGCCGTATTATGGATTACAATTGCTGGCGCCGGACAACGGCTGCCTGGGCTGCCCGGTCGAGCCGGCGTCGTTCTCCTGGTCGCCGTTCCGGGACACGGAGATATACGGGTTTGTGCTGGCTAAAGATGCGGCCATGGAAGATGCCGTGGTTAGTACGGAAGTGCCCGGTACCGCCTACAGCTACGATGGTGTGCTGGACTACGGCACCAACTATTTCTGGCGTGTCAGGGCCGTCGAGCCGCAGCCGGGTGACTGGAGCGCCACCTTCTGCTTCCGGACTGAGCCCGCACCCGTGCAGCCACCGCCGTCTAGTTCGCACCACCCCGTCCCACCGTGGGTCTGGGTAATCATTGCCGGCGGCTTGGCGGTGGATGTGTATCTATTCGTAGTACTTCTGCGGCGGTTGCTTTAATGCATATTAGGTCAAGACCGCCAGGCATTTAACATTCCGTCAAATTGCTTAATTGGAAATTGTAAGCTCAGTCCGAGTAATGTTGGCCTATCCATCCGCTGACTTCTGCCATCGTTCAAACAGCTTTATCTTACCCTGCCCCGTGCCAGTGAAGCGAAGATGCCACCGAAACGCAGGACGGCTAAGAAGATGGAAACCGGCTTTGGCTGGATCATACTTGCCGTCCAGTATTTCTTAATAGCTGTGTCTAAAAACGAATTCAGACAATCAAAAGTCACGCCTTATTTTGCTTTGGCCTTATTATGAGGATTGGCAAACCGGATTCTCTGACTACAAAGTCTGCAGTGCTGCCAAGTATCATACGTCCCACGCCACTCCTTCCATGAGTGGCCAGTGCGATAAGATTTATCTTATTCTCTTGCGCGTATTTTACAATTAATTCGCCGGCTAGCCCCTCCAGGATTTCACCTTTAGCGCGTATTCCCAATTTTTTGAAGCTGAGTGCCAGATTATCGAGATATTCTTCTGCATGAATTATTTCCTTTCCCATTTCCTGGAACATAGACTTTGTTTGTAATGGGTAACCTGGCTCACCCGGTATACCGGGGGCTTCCAGCATCGGTTCAGGAGTCACATGAAGTAACACTACCGTACTTTTAAAAGATTTGGCTTGTTCTTTTACATAGGGCAATATTTGCTCTGCCAGATCGGAGCCATCTAAACACGCAAGTATCTTTTTAAACATATAAACCCCCTTTAAATATTATTCCTGATAATAATTAGTGAATCAATATATTTGCAAAATCTCCATATTCCACAATGGTTGGCTCATTGGATATACGTATAATAAATCATTATAGACTCAACCCTGCCGTCATTCAAAAGCCTTTATCTTACCCTGCCACGCGCCAGCGAGGCGAAGATGCCGCCGAAGCATAGAATGGCGAAGACGATGAAGATTGTGTTCACGCTGGTGACGAAGGCCGCGTAGTACTGCGGTGTGATCTGGACGTGGCCGATGTAGATACCGAATATCAGCATTACCATACCCATGCTGAAGGTCATTCCTATCTGTCTCATGGTGGCGAGAGTCGCTGAAGCCACACCGTAGCATCTCCTGTCAACGGAACTCATGACCGCGTTGGTGTTGGGCGACGAGAAGAAAGCGAAGCCAAAGCCGATAATCAGCAGTCCGGCTACGATGTACCACAGGTTGGTGGAGCTGCTCAGGAAAATAAAAAAGGCGAGGCCGATAACCGTCAATCCCATGCCCGCCGAGGCCACGATTCTCGGTTCTATTTTGTCGGAAAGCCTGCCGGCAACGGGTGAAAAAATAGCCTGCATAGCCGGCGCGGATATCAGAACCAGTCCGGCGTGCTCCGGGCTGAATCCTTTTATGTATTGGAGATACAGGCTGAGAAGAAAGGTGACGGCGAAGGTGGCGCTGTAGTTTATCAGAGCCGCGAGGTTCGATAAGGCGAAGACGACGTTGTGGCGGAAGAGGCCTATGTCTAGCACCGGACTTTTAACCCTCGTTTCCCACATAATAAAGCCGACCAGCCCCCCGGCACCCGCCACGATCAAAACTACGCCTACAATATCCGGCAGTATTGTGAAGCCGTACATTATGGCTATAATCATGAGGCTGTAGATTATGGAACCGGTAATATCGAACTTCTCTCCCCTGGCTTCAGCCCATTCGCCCTTCAGCTTCCAGAAAAGCAAAGCTATAATCAGAAGGCACAGGATTACATTTACCCAGAAGATGCTTCTCCATCCGAAATGCTGCGTCAATAGTCCGCCGAAGAACGGCCCCAGCGACAGACCTATATAGACGGCAGCGACGTTTATTCCCAGGACGCGGCCTCTGTCACTGGCGGGAAATACCGAAGTCACTATGGCTACGGCGGTGCCAAATATCATGGCGGCGCCTATGCCTCCCAGCACCTGGACGGATATGAGCATGGTGGCCGAGTTCGACATCGCGGCAAGCACGGAGGCCCCTGCAAAGATGAACACGCCCACGGTAAAAACCTTTTTCCGTCCGTATATATCGGCGATTCTACCCAGCGGGACCAGGAACATAGCGGCGGCCAGCAAGTAGGCGGTAGATACCCAGCCCAGCAGAATGGCGTTCATTTTGAGCTCGTTACCTATAGATGGCAGGGCTATGGCTATACTTGAGCCCAAGAATGGCGTCAGGAAAGAGCCTACCGTAGTTACCAGCAGCGCTGCCGGCCGGTTCGGCGCCTTGCCCGGGTCGGCTACGGTCTTTTGAGTTTGCATGAATTTATAGATTTTACCATTTACTCCCTGTGTAATTAAAGGAGTGCGACGTCTTAATCTTAGATTACGGCGCTTGCCTGCTATTGTTT
>CAZJID010000044.1:0-17446 GCA_964545945.1 uncultured Dehalococcoidales bacterium | reverse complement strand
TACGATACGAGGTGGATTTACAGCAGAAGAGGTTGGACTATTTCCGCAATAATATGGAGCTATTTAGAACGCACTTGAATCCGAAACTACCTTGGCAAGAGTACGTTGTCGAAAGCTTTATAGTAACAAAGCAGACCCCTCTGGCGCATCGTTATAAAGAGGTGAAGGTCCTCCGTGCAACCGATTTTCTTAACACAATAATTTAATGCGCTATTCGACTTCAGGCTTGGAGTGAATAGACCGCTAAAGTATACAGAAGGTAGCGTGGACAAATTTGAGCCAAAAATAGCTACGATTTGTAAACTTTTGTAAGCAGTTGGTAGCCCGGGTTGGATTCGAACGTTTGATATCCTGATTCAAAGCAGGGTCTACGCAGGCGCTGCCTAACCAGTTTTTTTATCGGCTACGACGATGTAGTAATTACGGGACCAGTCGGAGTATTCGATATTTTGAAAGTTTGTTTGCTGGAAAAGCGCTTCCACCTTTCCGCGGGAGAGACGCAGTCTCTGGGGAGGCCCGGGTGAAGCCACGTCGGCCTTCCAGTCAACCGCTAAAACTCTGCCGCCGGGTTTGAGCAGTCGGAAGGCCTCGGACAGGAGAGCGGCCGGCTGCGGAACCTCGTGCAGTATGGAAGACATTACGCACAAATCGGCGATTCCGTCATCCAGTTTTGTGTTACTGACATCGCTGTGGACCAGTACCAGGTTCGGCGGCGGGTTCTTAGCCCTTAAACGTCCCAGCATTTCTTCGCTGTCATCGACGGCATAGACCACGCCTTCACTACCAACGCAGCTCAGCATGGGAAAGGAAAAAGCTCCGGTGCCGGAGCCCAGGTCGACACAGGTCATGCCGGGCTTAATGCCAGCTCTGTCCTCGAGAAGCTCATACGGCCTCAGCTCTTTAATGCGTTCGTTGCCGTCGAGATAAGGCGCTCGTTTAGGGTCGAAGTGGCCTTCTACCATTTTTTACACCCGCTCATTTCATTATAGTGTATCCGGGCAGGTTCGGACAGGCCTGAAAGACCTGTCCGAACATTTGAGCAGAAAGGATACCGATTGACCCGCACCTTCAAGATTCGTAGAATAAAGCGCTATGGCTGTACCTCGTTTTGGCGTCGGCATCGATATAGAGAGCATCAGCCGGTTTAAAAAGGCTGGTGCGGGCAACTCTTTTCTGAACAAGATATTCACCGGTGCTGAGCTGGACTATTGCCTGTCCTGTGCGGCGCCGGCGCAGCATCTGGCAGCCAGATTCGCGGGTAAGGAAGCCATCGTTAAGGCACTGTCCGCTTTAAACAGGAAAGGTGCTGGTTACAAAGATATCGAAATAACGAATGACGAAAACGGCGTGCCGTCGGCCAGGGTTCTTAAACCCGGTTTCGATGACATCGAGATAAAGCTCAGTTTATCTCACGGCAGGCAGGAAGCCATAGCTTTTGTGATAGTCATTGAGACCGGATAAATCCTATTTGGTGAACTGCTCAATGTATTTAACGAAATCGTCGACGGTGGTCAGTTTGGACATCCGCTCTTTATCGATATCTACCTCTATATCCAGCGCATTTTCCACGCCGACGATAATCTGCACCCAGTGAAGGGAATCGGCTTTTATATCCTTGAGCTGCGTCTCCGGCTTGATGTCATGCTCGCTGATTCTGGCTACCCTGGCTATGTTCCGCGTCAACTCAGACAGTACCGACATTCTTTCTCTCCTGTAATGATAATCATTGTGATTGCTCGGAAGGCATTTTATCCTGGACTTTTCTCAGCTCCGTTTTAAGCTGGTCGACGAAGCCGCTTTCCACAGCGATTTTGACCTGGTTTATAGTGCCGGCGATTTGATGTGCCTTGCTGCTGCCGTGGGCAATACCTACTACACCATCAACGCCCCACATGGGACCGCCGCCCATGGCCACCCCCGGGCTCATCAGACCATACAATTTTGAAGTCAGTTTGTCCAGGTCGGTCTTATTCAGGCTGTCCTTTAGCTCACTGCCAAGCCAGTTAGAGACGCCTCTGCCCAGGCTTTCACAGAATTTGACCAGTATATTACCCACGAAGCCATCGCAGACGACGACGTTTACTTTGCCCGCCGGTATGTCGTGGCCTTCGACATTGCCGATGAAGTTGAGCCCGCTGCTCTTTAGCAAGCGGAAGGCTTCCTTGGCCTGGGCATTGCCTTTTCCTTCTTCGGCGCCGACGTTAAGCAGTCCCACGGTGGGGTTATCGATGCCCATAAATGTTCGGGCATAAACGGTCCCGGCCACGGCAAACTCTACGAGATGGTACGGCTGGCAGCCGACATTAGCCCCGAGGTCAAGAGTAAGAGTTTTAGGCGCCAGGCCGAGAAAAGGTCCGCCGACCATCGGTCTCTCTATACCTGGCAGAGCGCCAACGTGTTGCAGCGCCGCCACCATGACGGCCCCCGTGGAACCGGCGCTGACCATGGCATCGGCGTCACCGCATTTGGCCAGCCTGGCGGCCATGGCTACCGAGCTGTTGGGTTTGCGCATGACGGCAAAGGCCGGTTCTTCCCCGTCTTTAATAATCTCCGTAGCCTCGACCTGGTGGACGGGCAGACCGGCGTTTTCGAAGACAGGAACGGAAGCTTCCAGGGCCGGCTTGGTGCCGACCAGAATGATTTCAACTCCCAGGTCTTTGGCAGCCTGCAAGGCACCCTTCACTATCTCATCAGGCGCGTAGTCGCCACCCATTATGTCGACGGCTATCTTTAAGGCTTTTCCCATACAATCCTCCTCCGTTAAAATCTAAATTACCAGCTATGGCTGATGGCGTTCTTAGGGCAGGCAGCCTGGCAATTTATTTCATTATTTTGCCGGCAGGCGTTGATTCCGGGGCACATGAAGCCGAGCTTCTTTCTAATTTCGTCTTTGACCTTTACCTTTGGCTGACCCTGAGCGTCTTCCTCCATAGCCAGAATGCCAGCAGGGCAGGCTGCTACACATTGGCCACAGCCGTCGCACAGGTCGGTGTCTACCGTTATGAAGTATTCGCCGGTGCCGTCGGCATAGCCGTACTGGACCTTGATGGTCCTGGTGGTACCGCCCATCAACCGTTCGCGGGCGAAGAGGGCGGCGCCCAGAGCACCTGCCAGCTGCGGGTCCTCGCACAGAAGCGGTTCCAACCCGACCTTTTCGGTCAACTTTTTAACCATGCCGCTGTTTTTAGAGATACCGCCGGTGATGGTAAAGTCTTTCTCGATGGAGACACGTCTTAGCAGGTTGACCGACCTGACGGCTATGGCTTCGTGAAGTCCGGCCAGGATATCGGCCTTGGCTACGCCTTTTCTGAGATAGTTGATGGCCTCCGTCTTGGCAAAGACGGCGCATATGGTATTGAACGGAATCGCGTTCCCGGATGAAAGAGATACCTTGCCTATCTCGCTGAGTGGAATATTGAGCACGTCGGCAATCATCTCGAGGAACCGCCCCGTGCCTCCGGCGCATTTATCGTTCATGACGAAGTTGGTCACGGTGCCCCCGCCGTCGCAGTTGATGGCCTTGCAGTCCTGGCCTCCCATATCGAGAATGGTCTTTACTGAGGGGAAGTACCAGGTTATACCTCTGGCGTGGCAGCTTATCTCGGAGACATTCTCATTGGCGAAGGGTACGAGCACCCGGCCGTATCCGGTGGCCACGGTATAGTCAATGCTATCGAGTGACAGGCCGGTGCCGTCCAGTGCCGTGCCCAGGGCCATATAAGCGGTCTTTACGCTTTCAGGGCCGGTGTCGCGAATCGCCGACGAAACGATGGTGTTATCTTTCATAACGACCACCTTAGCCGCCCTGGAGCCGATGTCGATGCCGACGACTATCGTGGACTCACGCTTTTTCAATATTCTCACCTGCAATTCTGGCGGCTCCCAGCGCCGCTACCAGCTGCGGTTTCTCGGGCACTAGGACCTGCACACCGAGTTCGGTCTCCAGTATCTTGACCAGCCCGGCGTTAAGCGCTACTCCGCCGGAGACTGCAACATCTTTTTCGATGCCCACCCTTTTGGCCAGAGCCATTATACGGCTGACCACGGATGAATATACGCCGGCAACTATGTCTTCCCTTGGCGTCGGAGGGTCGCGGTGTACGTGTGAAATGACCTCCGACTCGGCGAAAACGGCGCAGGTACTGGTTATTTCGGCGGGGTTTTTGGCCTGCAAAGAGAGGGTGGCCATTTCTTCCAGGGGCATCTGCATAAGCTTAGCCATCTGTTGCAGGAACATTCCCGTGCCTGCGGCGCACTTATCGTGACCCAGCCAGTCGGTCAGTCGCCCCCGCTCGTTCAGTTTGAGGATAGTGCTGCTCTCAGCGCCCATGTCGATGAGCATACGCGCTGATGGGAAGAGACTCGATATGCCCCGTGCCAGGCAGGTGGTAATCGATTTCTGCTGTTTGGCAAATGAAATGGATTTGCCACCTATGCCCGTGGAGACGAGATAGCTGTTGCTGAGGTTGGTTTCGGTGCCGTTCAAAGCCTGTTCTATAGCTTCCCTGGCCGTAGATTCGGCTTCTTCGCCCGAGGGTATTATGGCGAATGATTCTATTTTATCGCCCTGCATGACGACTGCTTTCGTCGTCATGCTGCCTATATCAATTCCGACTGATTTCATAGTTTGTTTTAGATTATCGTTCTTCCAGAAGCTCGAAGAACCTTTCCAGTTTTTCGCGCATCTCCTCTTCGGAGGTTATTGTGGGGTCGACCACGTCGCAGTCCACTGTCAACATGGGTATGTCTATCCGGTTCAGCGCATCTTTAAACAGCTTTATGGTAGCGCAGCTATGACGGCAGCCCACATCGGCATAGAACACAGCGCCGTCGACCTTGTACTGCTGGGCGCAATCAATGATGCTGTTCAATGCGGGCTCGTCCAGGGGTCTAAACATTCTCATTTCGGGAATCATATACGATTTCTGGGCCACGCTTTCTAGGGGTTTCGACGGGTCGAGCCTGCCTTCGCCCCAGAAGGTAAAGAAAGGCTCGATGACGCTGACGGCGCCGTACTCCTGTGAAATTTTTTCCATAAAAGCCATCAGGTACATGGGCGGTATAAAGAAGGTCATCAGGCGGAAGCGCTCGCTGTCGACGGCTCCCTCGCCCTTTTTGACCGATTCGGACAACTCAGAGAGAAGCGTTTCCAGATATTCGATGGCTTCCGGCTGCCCGGGAAACAGATAATCGATGGTCAGCAGCTCCAAAAATCCCTGGGGACGGAACGGCGTGGGCACGTTTTTACGCAGCTCGTTTACCTGCCTGATGAGATCTATCTGTTTGTCCATGCGGGCTACTGTTTCGGATAGCTTGTCCCAGTCCATCTTCTTTCCCGATTTGTCCTCGAGGAATTGGACCATGTCGCGCAGTTCGCCGACGAGATAATTAAATTCGTATTCGCTGTCTTTGAAGGGGCGGTCGATAAAAAAGCCGGGACAATCGCATAGCTCCATGATTAGCTCGCCGCTCTTGGCGGTGTTGTCACAGACCATGTTGGACCACAGCATGGCATCCGGGCGCGGCAGGGCGCCAGTAGCAAAAGCACCGGCCAGACCGCGGTGAGGAGTACATATCTCCGAAGCCATTCCCAGACTGGAGCCGGCGGCCAGTATATCGCTGCATTCGCCGGTAAATAAAGCCGTCATCCAGGTCGTTGTCTCCGTGTGCATGGGCACCAGATCCATGGCGTAAATCAGCTCGGAAGGGAAGAAAACGGTATGGGCGGCCACGAATTCGCCGTTCTCATGTGCCTGAAGCAGGCGGGAAAAATATTTAATCAGCATGTTGTAGTACAGCGTCTGGCTTTGGCGCATGTTAGGACTACCCTGGCTGAGCCTCATGATAAGGCGGCAGGCCCTCAGAATAGCGTCTATCTTGTTTTTCCCGGTAGCTTTCACTTTCTTTTCGCCTCCAGCATCTCCAGGAATGCCTGGACCCTGGTCTGAATTTGCCCCGAACCTGAGGTGCCGTATTCGACATCGAGCGAGAGCACCGGTATGTCGTGCTCTTTCAGCCTCTTGGTAAGCAGCGGCAAATCATGGGCGTAAGGCACGCAGTATCTAATGGTCTGGCTGATTACGCCATCGACCTTGAACTTCAGTGCGGCATCGACGATTCGGTTGAAGCGTTCGTCGGAGGGGAACATCCGTGCGCAGGGGTAGTTATTCAGGTAGCGCCTGGCTATGGCGTCGACAGGAGACTCGGAGCCTTCAAACCGCACCAGGTCTCCCCAGTACCGGGTGCTGGTGCAAAGCTCGTCGGTAACCACCAGCCCGCCCTGGTCTTCGATAGCCTTGATGAACTCCGTGTTGGTCAGGCAGCTGCCCACCAGCATCAACCTTGCTCTGCCGGTATAGCTGTTGCCCGAAGGTTTGATTTCGTCGAGTAATGTTTTTAGCCAGTCGTTGAAGACCTCCTTGGGCATACGGAAGCTGGCGTTGGAGACTTCCATGGTCTGGGTGCCGGTAACCGGCGGGTTTTCCGACTTACGAAGTTCGTAGAGCTGCCACAGCAGGTTTCTTGATTCGTTGTACAGTTTGACGGAGTTGTGAAGCGCCTCATCCGATATCTTAAAACCCAGGAATTCTTCCAGGTGCTCCTTAAATTGCATGACTTCGTTGCGGTACAGGGCGTGGGCTTTATCCGTATATTTACGCGGCACGGTAAGCACATGGTAGAACGGCGTGCCGATGTAGTGGCGCCACAAATCGAACAGCCGCCGGGCACCGTCACACGTGGAGCCGCCGACCACGCCGTCGAGGAAATCGTATTCTTTCCTCAGCCCCATTTGCAGGCAGCTGCGGGAGAAAGAGCAGTTGTTGATGTAAAGATAAGCGTTGCCGTCATCCAGCTCGACTTCGTTGGAATAGCCGGTGATGCGAACCGGCAGTATACCCGCGGCATGTATGATTTCTTCCGGGACATACGTGCACAACCAGCCAAAGACCTTCTTGCCTTCTCGTTTTTGCTGTAAAATGTGCTCCGTCTGGGGGAATGTCCGGTTTATCTCGTAAAACCGGTCGAGTGTATTCAGCTTCACATTGGTTTGTCGGTTCAGTACTGTCATGCTACATCATTAAGAAAAGGATGGGACAAGCCCTCGTGGAATAAGCTTATATTTTATGACACAGGGCTCATTTGAGCAAGCTTATGTCGGGATGGAAGGCAACGAACAGCGCGCCGGGACCGGCGCCGTATCCCATCACCGGGCTGTAATCGCTCACTATCAAACTCAAGCAATCGAACTTCTCTTTTAATATATTACTGAACCTTTCCGCCATTTCCGGTGCCGCCGCATGGCTCAGCATGAAATGCAGAGATTTTGTTCCCGCTTCCTGCTGAATTAACTCGATCAGTTTATTGTAACCGGCTTCTCTCTCCGTCACGGCATCCACAAATTCGACGGTGCCGTTAGCGGCCACCTTGTTGATAGGCTTTATATTGGTCTCGGCGGCTTTATGGGCATCCTCTTTTGACATACGGCCGGTACGGTAAACATACCGCAATGTATCGAGTATCATCAAGCTTTTAGTCTGCTGCCGTACTTTTTCGGCAACATCGGCTACCTGTTCCAGCATCATACCCTTTTTCGCCGCCCGGGCTGCTGCCAGAACGACCAATCCCTCCCCTCCGGCGCAGCTGTTGGAATCAAATATCTTGATGCGCGGTTTAGTTGACTTCTCATGTACTATATCGGCGGCCAGTGCTGCTACCTTGTTAACGGCGCTGAGTGACGACGATATAGTGATAAAGAAGACGTCCTGCACATCGGACGGAATTTTGTCGTACTCCTCGACCAGGTGAGCCGGAGTCAAGGGCGAGGTAACAAATCTGTCGGGGTCCTTTGTGATAAGGTTGTAGGCTTCTGTGGCGTTTATGGTTTTGCCCTCGATGTATTGGGAGCCGTTATAGGATATTATAGCTGCCGGAACCACCATTATTTGATACTCGGCGGCGAGGTTTTGAGGTACGCAGGCTACCGTGTCGGTCATTATCATTACTTTTGACATCTCATTTCCCCCTTGTTTTTATATGTTATCAGTAGCTGCGGATCACTGGCTACGAGATAAGATAGCCGCCGTCCACAACAATCATTGTTCCGGTTATATAGCTCGACATTTCGGATGCCAGGAACAGGGCTACTCTGGCTATCTCGTCGGCCCTGCCCATCCGCCCCAGCGCCATGCGAGCCATGAATTTTTTCAGCTGGGCCTTGCCCTGCATCGATGGCGAGTCGGTTACCAGCGACCGGAGGCTATCCGTGAGAATACCGCCCGGCGCAATGGCATTAACCCTTATATCGTCCTGGCCAAGCTCCAATGCCAGGCTTTTGGTCAGCGTCAGTACTGCTCCCTTGGAGGCATCGTAGGCAGTCAGCCCTTTCTGGGAGGGGTGTACGGCGTCGATTGATGCCAGGTTTATAATACTTCCGCCGCTTCGCCGCTTGACCATCAACCGGCTTGCTTCACGACTGCATAAAAAGGTGCCTCTGAGATTGACGGATATCACCCTGTCGAAGTCTTCCGCTGCCATTTCCAGCAGCGGTATCTGAGGAAAGATGCCGGCGTTGTTCACCAGGACATCGATGCCGTCCATTTGGCTCCCGGCAAACTCGACCATTTTCCTTACGTCTTCTTCGCTGCACACATCGCATTTAACCGGCAGGGCTTTGAACCCTGCTTTTATTAGTGATTCAGCCGACTTTTTGGCATCACCGCCGTCGATGTCGGCGATGACAACAGTAGCGCCGGCTTCAGCCAGCCGGTAGGCGATACCAAGTCCAAGTCCCCTGGCGCCGCCCGTGACCGCAGCCTTTTTCCCCTTGAGCGATATTAGCTCGGCAATTGCTGGCAATTCTTCGAATGAACTCATGGTGTGAAAAAAATTTACCTAGAGTCACTAGGTATGGTTATATTGTATAAATAAGTTAGCGGTCGATGCAAGTCTGCGAAGCGCAGGCTCATTTTATGTTGCGGACTGCAGGTTTGCCAGAAGTTTGAGTAGTTGCGGATAACGTTTGGTCTGCGAGCCGCCATCGACGTATAGGCTTTCAGCCGTAATCCATGAGGCATCATCCGAAGCTAAAAACACGGAGGCTGATGCTATATCGTCTACCGTCCCATTTCTACCGAGAGGAATATTTTCCACATAGTCTGCATATACCGATGGAGTTTGAATAACGAACGAAGTCAAAGGAGTATCAGTAAGACCGGGACAGATGCAGTTAACGCGCACTTTATGAGGCCCCATTTCCATGGCTCCGACTTTGGTCAGCATCTCCACTCCTGCCTTCGCCGCGCAGTAGGCGGACATACCTTCTGCCGGTTGTCTTGAGTTGAGCGAAGCGATATTGATAATAGAACCCCCGTGGCCCTGCGATATCATCTGGCGGCCCTGGTGTTTCATGCAAAGAAACGTTCCCTTCAGGCAGACATCTACTTCTAAATCCCATTGCTCTTCGGTGTAGTCGATGATGAGGCTCAGCCCGCCGGCGCCGGCGGAGTTTACCGCGATATCAAGCCTGCCGAAGTTGCTTACTGTAGCGGCTACAGCCCGCTGGACTTCTGTCTCCCGTGTAGCATTGGTTTCCACAGTGGTGCAGGCGTCACCGAGTACCTTTTTTACTTCAGCCAGCCCTTCCGGGGAAATATCGCCAATCATCACCTTAGCACCTTCCTGAACAAACCTTTCAGCAATGCGCCTGCCGATACCCGAGGCACCGCCGATTATGAGCGCCACTTTACCCTCGAGTCTTTTGCAGTTAGTGTTTTCCATGGCTGCCTCCCGTGTTTCGATTATATTTCAATTTATTGACTATATAGGTCAAAAATAACATCATCCATGCCGCCGAGCCTTTCCAAAGACTGGCGACTGGGCTTACCGGTGGTTTTGTCCCAGTCCACAGCTTCGCAAAAGTTATCGGCCAGGGTCTGGTTGTTAATGGTTACTCCCGCCGTCGGTCCTGTCTCCTGGGGGGGACGGCCTGTGGCGCGGTCTGGAAGAACATAATCTTTGAAAGAAAGGCCTTCACGTAGGTTAAAGGCCTGTCGCAAATGTAATGCTCGCGTGACTGTTGCCATTCTTTCTTCCTTACCGAAGGTCAAACCAGTGGCCGCTTCCATTAGCTCCATCGCAGCGTCAAATACGCCGGGGAAATATATGAACTGGCACATTCCGGCCATGTCCAGAAACTCGAGAGCAGCGGTCATGTTTCTATCAGCATCACCAGTATCATCATAGATATATCTCTTTTCAGCCGGCTGTTGTGCTTGCCATAGCCACAACCCGCCCTTGGTATGTCGTGCCGGCGTCGGGTCTAACTGGTATGTCCTGGCATATGCCGGTGCTAGTCTAGGGTCGTGCATGGGAAGCTCGATTCCACGCACCGTCTGGAGATATTGAAACCCCCTATTCAATTTGCTGGCAGCGGCGGATGACCCGAGTGCGAGGACACGGCCGAAGCCGGTCTGGTCTGCCATCGATTGCGTCGCCGCTACGATATCCTTGGAATTTCCCCAAGTTAGCTCTAGCCCTTCTGTATCCTCCACAGTCAGCAGACCATTCTCGAAGCACTCTATTGCCCAGGCTATCGTGGCGCCTGTCGAGATAGTATCAAGTCCGTACCTGTTGCAAATATCATTGCACTTTATTACGGCTTCGTAATTATCGTTCAAACAGAGGCTGCCAAAAGCGGCCATTGTCTCGTATTCTGGACGGTTTGTCTCTCCCACGGGCCAGGCTCCATCGTTAACGGTATAATCCGCGCCACAGGCAATGGGACAGTTGGCACAGCCGTAGCTTTTTATCTTAAATTTCGAATCCATGTTATTTACATCTAGATTTTCTGCGTTAAAATCGGTTATGTTTCCGCCCCAATTCTTGATTGGAGAATCTGATGTCATGGCGCAATAAACAGTTCCCATTCCCGTACCCTGTTGACTGAAGGCCGTAACAATAGGAGCCATTGGGCCGTTCTTTATGCAATCATTTATGGACCTGCTGACCTCCTTGAATTTGTCCGTATTTGCTATGGCCACTTTGCCTGTGCCCCTAACGGCAACCGCTTTGAGATTTTTGGAACCCATAACGGCACCCGGGCCTCCTCTGGCAGCCGCACGGTGACCATCGTTGATAACTGCCGCCATAAGCGATCTTTTTTCGCCGGCAGGCCCGATTACGGCTGCACGCAGTCTGTTGTCTCCGAGTTTCTGTACTAGAAAGTCTTGAGTTTGCCGACAATCGAGGCCCCATATTCGCCTCCCATCTCTAATCTCAGCGTTTCCGTCTTTTATCCAAAGATAGACCGGCTGTTCGGATGCGCCGGATATAAAGACGCCGTCGAATCCGGCCTTTTTCAGTTCGGGACCGAAATAACCGCCCGAATTGCAATCATTCCATCCGGAGTTAACGGGTGATTTGCAGACGACGGTATAGCGTCCGGTCAGAGGTGCTCCGCTTCCGGTCAAAGGGCCGGGCACAAAACCTATTACGTTTTCGGGGCCTAAGGGGTCAGAGCCGGGTTTAATCATGGTATACAAAACCCTGGCGCCGATGCCGTACCCGCCAACGAAATTACGCGCCAGTTCTTCGTTTAAATCTCTGGCTTCAATTTTTTTTGCTGTTAAATCTACGAACAGTAATTTACCTGTATATCCGCCGTTCATCTACTTTCTCCTGTACATCAGTAAAAATCACGAAAATCTACGGTAACACAATAGCCTTGGCAGTATCACCATGCAGCGAAGCCTCGAAGGCCTTCCCGATATTGTCGAGGCTTACCGTTAGAACAGGTATATCTTTAATATCGATTTTCTTCGATTTTAGCGATTCAATCGTGGTTGGAAACTCGCCCTTGCCCGCCAACGAAGAGTATCCCAGCGATCCCTTTACCGTTATTTCCTTGGTGGTCATAGAAATGAACATTACCGGTGTGGGTTCGTATCCTATACCCAACAAAATGACCTGTCCACCTTTTTGGACAGTGTCGATTGCCTGCAATTGGGCATCTTTACTGCCCGAGCACTCGTAAACGATTCGCGGCCCCATACCGTCGGTCAGTTTGGTGATTTCTTCGCCGAGGTTTGTTTGGGCAGAGTCCAGAACAAAATCTGCCAGTTTGCCCGCTGCTTTTCTTCTCGGCTCGACAATGTCCGTGGCTATGATTCGGCCGGCTCCCAATCGCCTTGCCCACAGGATGGCGAAAAGACCCACCGCTCCACAGCCGAACACTGCTATGGAATCTCCTTGTTCTAATTCGGAAAGCTGTACACCCCGAAGTGCCACAGCCAGCGGTTCTATTAGAGACCCCTGTTCGTAGCTCAGCTCATCGGGCAGGCGATGCAACTGGTAAGCCGGCACTTTGGCAAACTCGGCAAATCCTCCGTCGGTTGAAAGCCCGGTGTAGCCCAAGGAACTGCACAGGTTATATTGTTGTTTTTTACACCAGTAGCACTCTCCGCAGACTATGGAAGGTTCGATAACCACCCTGTCGCCGACGCTCCAGTTCTTTACGCCTTGTCCCAATTCTACGATGTCACCCGAGAATTCGTGGCCGAAAACGCGGTCACCGACACCTAACTTGTACATAGTAAGGTCGGAGCCGCAGACAGCGCAGGCGCGAACTCTGATGAGTACCTCAGATTTATCTGGAGATGGTTTCGGCATATCTTTAATTACAAATTGCTTTGGCCCTTCCATAACGGCAGCTTTCATATTGTGCTCCTTCATTCAAATAAAGGGTATCATATCCGCTACTATGTAGTTATTTTCAGGCCCCGCCAATAGTCGTGAATGGTTCACCTTTTTCAGTTGCGGGCAGTGACCACCATGGGAATGGTATTACATAAGTATTGGGGTCTGTCATTACGTTGACTAGCACAGGTCTATTTTCGCGCAATGCCGTTTCATAAGCTTTATCCAAAGATGGGCGTATTTGCTCCGGCTCAGTGACAAACTCACCTGGAGCGCATCCCAACGCTTCGGCTGCTTTTTCATAACGTATGTTTTCAGAAAAGAAGGAGCCAGTGTTCTCCTGACGCCCCCAGATTCGCCTTTGGTCGGCGTAGACCATTCCCCAACTGCTGTTATTGTGGACAACAATAACGGCCGGTACCTTAAGTTTGGCCAGGGTCTCCAGTTCCATGAAGTGGTACCCCAGGGCACCGTCGCCCATGGTGGGAATAAGCAGGAATTTTCCCGGGCGGGCGCATGCAGCGCCTAGAGCCATTCCCAGTCCCATGCCCACAGCGCCCAGGGTCATTTGTAATGCGGGTAAGCCAACCATTTGGCCCGGGTATTCCGCCGGTATGCCGTAAGCGCTGGCAAAAACAACCCACCAGTAGATAGAGTCACCGCCGTCGACAGCCATTACCGATTCTTTATTGAGTTCTTTGTCCAACATCCACTCAATTGTTTCCTTTGTTAATCGGGCCGGATGAATGGGCGTATTGTTGTTATCGGCAATGCCCAGAAACATAGTTTTACTGGCCTGTTGACGTTCCTGGATTTCCTTCACCCAGGCTGAGTAGTCAGGAAATTTTAGCTTCTTAGCCTCCTCAATCATTTGCCGCAGGACCAGTTTAACGTCGCCAACTATGCCCAGCTCTACGGGATAACATCTACCTATATCAGCGCTATCCGGATAAACTGAGATCACTTTGCCCTGATACATATTGGAATTCAGCCCACCTGGCATGCCTTGTGAAGCCTTTCCGAGTGTCAAAACTACATCCGCGTCGAAACACATCAGGAATGATATATTGAGAGGGTGAGAGCCAAGAGTGCCCAGGCACATGTCCACAGGAATGCCGGTAATTTCTACAAATTTTTTGATTTCTTTGCCAGCATTGGAAGCTGCTCCGAGACGGCCGACATTTATAAGAGGTTTTTTAGCTTCAGACAGTGCCTTGACGGCTTTTTTGATAAGTTCCGGGTCTCCTGCGGGAGCGGCATCTACGACACATGTATTAAATTTTGAAAATAAACCGGGGTCTCCCTGGCTGAAAAGAACATCTATCGGTATATCGATAAATGTGCAGCCCGGTATTCCAGACTGCGCCGCCTTAAAGGCCCATGTTACCATTTGTGGAATCCTTTCCCATTTTGTGCAGTGAAACGCGTCTTTGACCTGTGCCGCCTGAGCTATAGGCTTTTGTTCTATTTCCTGAAGAGCCCGCATTCCGTCTGCATAGGACTCGCTGGCTCCGGCTATTACCACTACCGGAACCTGTCCCCATGTGGCAGTAAGCATGGCAGCATGTGCAAAACCCAGCATACCGGCAGTAACGCAAGCCACCCCGACTTTACCGGAAGTAATGGCATATCCTGTTGCCGCCAGGACGGCCGCAGCTTCGGTTCTCGTGCCGACGACTTTTATTCCCTTTTGGGCAAATGCGGTCAGCATCGGCGCCACATGGTCTCCGGTCAGGCTGAAAACACAGTCGACCCCCTGCTCGACCAGCGTGTTTGCTACCAGTTCATGACCCCACGGTCTTTGCGGATCCCAGTACAATTTATCACCTGATGATGGCATCACACACCTCCTTCTGAGTTATACTCATTAGTAAATTCCTTGATTGGCCGGATAGCAGGCATTTGGTAATTGGTCTTCTTGGCTTTGGATGGAAAGACCGATAATCATTGGCGATTTGTTAAGCAAAACCATGGGTGAAAATATTTTACCTAGAATCACTAGGTATTTTATAGGTATATCACAAGTTAGTAGTAGACGCAAGGGGGCAGCAGACTAAGAATATATAGAGCTGCAATAATTACGCTATTCCAGTGGCAGGTGCAGGACCATTTTGGCCAGGTCCCAGCAATGTTCGTATAGATGGAGCCCTTTACTGAAGGCAATCAGTGAGCCATCTTTTACACCTATCTCCTCGGCCATGTACTCTTTCAGCAGCTGCAATCCGCCCAGATTGGTGGGCAAGCCGCCCCACAAGTCCCAGCTCCTGAAATAAAGCACGAAGTTGAGTTTGCCTTCCTGGACGCGGGTGTCCACTACCCGGAGGCACGGCGGGTCCTTCAAGAAGATGCTGTCTCGACTACCGACGTTCATGCACATCTGGTTGGTATCCACGCCCTGTTTATAGCGCTTGATTACCTCGTCTATTTGCGGCGCCAGGTCCTCTCCGTAGGTATACTCTTCGTTCTCCTGTTTGGCGCCGGTCATCAAATAATTCATGTAGTCGTGGATGACCTCATCCGTCGTGGGTGCCGGCACGCCCGCCGGAACGTCGGGCCGCAGCGGCCTTACCCCCGGGTTTTGGATAATGATAGCCACCAGCGGTATCTCCTTACGTTGCTTGCCCTCGAAGCTGCCCTGCTGGATGGTATAAGTCCTGCCCTCTATTAGAGCTTTTTCCAGGCACTGGAACCAGGCGTCACCGACGTTAAGTGCTTGAATCAGGGTTAAGTCCATATCGTACCTCCACAGGCTGAGCTTTGACGGCAAGACAAATGGGAAAAAGTGGTTTGCTTGCCCAGCAGATTATCACGGGTGCATGAAGCTGTCAATGTCAGATTGAGCGCATTAATCAGGACCGGCGACGAAATTTTTAAGAGCGCCGATTTTTTCTATCCTGACTTCCACCACGTCGCCCGGTTTCATGGGGCCGACGCCTGACGGCGTGCCTGTGGCGATAACGTCGCCCGGGAGCAGAGTCATAATGCCGGAGATAAAACTGACAAGCTTCGGTATGCCGAAGAGGAGGTCGCTGGTCGATGTCGACTGTCGAAGCTCTCCGCTGAGGAAGGTTTCGAGTTTTAGATCCTCCGGTTCAGCTTCGGTTTCTATCCAGGGACCTATTGGGGCGAAGGTGTCGTAGCCTTTGGCCCGGGTCCATTGCCCGTCAGCCTTCTGAGCGCGGCGGTCGGAGACGTCGTTAACGCAGGTATACCCCAGAACGTATTCCCCGGCTCTGTTTTCAGGTACATCTTTGGCCCGCCTGCCGATGACGACGCCCAGTTCGCCTTCGAAGTCTATTCGCTGCCAGCCGCGGGGCAAAATGATATTGTCTTCCGGACCGATAACCGAGGTTGAGGGTTTAAGAAAGATTAGGGGCACCTGGGGCGTAGGTAACTTCATCTCCTCAATGTGGCTGCGATAGTTCAGTCCCAGGCAAACGATCTTCGAAGGCAGGCATGGGGCAAGCAGTCTGACCTCGTTGAGTGCATATGTTTCTCCGTCCAGAATGGTTGGGCTGTTCAGATGACCGAGATGCGAGTAAGGAGTTCCATAAAACCCCTGTATTGTATTGCCGGCTAATATGCCATACTTGGGCCGGCTGCCGGCAGAAAAGCGTACGATTCGCATCTCTGCCTTTATTTTACCGCTATAATCTGGCGGCGTCGAGAATCGCCGGCACTTTGGATTCCAGGCCGATGGCCATGATATGAGCGCCCTGGCACATGCCTTTCATCTCGTTTATCAATCGGGCGGCTATCTCTATGCCCTTCTGCAGCTTATTCTCGGCTTTGTCCATATCGTCGATAAGCTCATCGGGGACGTGTATACCAGCCACGTTTTTATTCATAAATTTGGCCATACCGGCTGACCTTAATACCACGATACCAACTAGGACCGGCACGCCGAATTTCTTAGCTTCTTTCATAAAGGACTCGAACGCTTTCGGTTCGTAGACGGCCTGAGTCTGGAAGAACTGGGCACCGGCCTTAACTTTTCTTTCCATTTTTATTAGCTGCGGTTCGACGGGGTCGGCGCAAGGGGTGACGCAGGCGCCGAGGAAAAACTTCGGCGTGCCCTTTAACTCCTTGCCGGCTAGGTCTTTACCCGCCTCCAGCTGTTTCGCGGCGTACAGCAACGAGACGGAATCCAGATCGAATACCGGTCGAGCGTCAGGATGGTCTCCCAGTGTAACGTAATCGCCAGTGAGGCAAAGAACATTTTCAATACCCATGACATAGGCGTTGAGCATGTCCGACTGCAGTGCTATCCGATTGCGGTCCCGGCAGGTCATCTGAAAAACGGGTTCGATGCCTTTTTGCTTTAGCAGGTGACAGGCGGCCAATGAGCCCAGCCTCATTACGGCGCTCTGCTGGTCGGTGCAGTTGACTGCATCTACTCTACTTTTAAGCAGGTCGGCATTTTCGTTGAACTCATGTATGTCAACGCCTTTGGCCGGGCCGATTTCAGCGGTGACCACAAACTTGCCGCTCTGAAGTTTTTCACGGAAACTCATTATGTCTTTACCTCCTTCAACGATAGCTAGACCTTCGTCTCTTGCTGCTCCAGCGCCCACATAATACTGGACCTGAGCGCCTTTGGCGGCTGCATCTTGGCGTAGTTTTTCACCATCGGCGTCACGGTTCGCATCTTATCCAGTTGGCCCAATTTTTTCAGCCTCTCGTAAATCAGATGCCAGCCGCAATCGCGCACATCGGGTTCGACCTCACACTTGCCGTTCTTGGCGCCGCCACA
>CAZJID010000043.1:0-17584 GCA_964545945.1 uncultured Dehalococcoidales bacterium | reverse complement strand
TGTGATACCAGTACTATCGACATTGAGTATTTCAGCCCTGCCAGCAATTCATAGAATTCAGTCTGCATCGGCATATCAACACCCGTTGTAGGTTCATCAAGAAGCAACATCTTAGGCTCAGCTACTAAAGCTCTGGCAATCAACACTCTTTGCTGCTCTCCTCCTGAAAGCCTGCCTATCTGCTTGTCCTTGTAATTAATCATCTCAACGGTCTGCAGAGCTTTTAAAGCCGCCTTTTTATCATCCTCACTAAAGCGCTTTACCAGGCCCACCTTTCCATAGCGCCCCATAAGAACTACTTCCAGGACGCTAATGGGGAAGTCGTGGTCGAACAAGCTATTCTGAGCGACATAGCCGATGAACTTTCGGTTTCGCTGCGGAGTACCTCCGAGAACGGTTACTTTACCACTGGTGGGCTTTACCAACCCCAGGATGACTTTAAGAAGAGTGGTCTTGCCGCCCCCGTTAGGTCCGATTATTCCCAGAAAGTCATCCCGTTTTATCGACAGGTTTACAGCCTCCAATATGGCCACATTATCGTAATGGACCCAAACATCTTCTAGCCTGATCAATTCTTCATCGGCCATTTTTACTCCATCGCCTGGACCAGATCGTTCAATACCAATCGCATGTTGCCTATGTAATCTCGCGCCAGTGGGTCTATAAAAACGACCTTCCCATCAATCTCCTGAGCAATGACTTGAGCGCTCCTTGGATTAAACTCAGGCTCAGCAAAAATTATTTTTATGTCGAATTCTCTGGCTTCTTGCACCACATTGGCGATATCCTTCGCACTCGGTTCTTTGTTACCGATCTCTATGGGAATCTCCTCTAGGTTATATTCGGCAGCAAAATAACTCCAGGCGGGGTGAAACACAATGAAACGTCTGTTGGTAATTCCTGCAAGCCCATCTCTTATGTCTTTATCCAGAGCTTCCAATTTGGCTACATATGAATCCCTGCCTTGGGCATAGTAATTTTCATTCTCGGGGTCAACGGCCATCAGGCCGGCAGCGATGTTATTCACCATCACTTCGGCGTCTTTGGGAGAAAGCCAGACATGCGGGTCGGTTCCCCCTTGATGCACTTCCAGAGTTTCCTCCTGGCTATCTTCGTTGCTCTCCATCAATGGTATGCCTTTTGAGCAGTCAACGATGAGCATTTGCTTATTCTGCTGGCTAATTTTGTCCATCCAGGCTAATTCGAATTGTAAACCGGAGCCAACCTCCGCATACATCGTGGCTTGGCTCAGTTCTACCAACTGGCCGGGAGTCGGTTCATAGGTATGAGGGTCTGCACCCGGGGGCACCATGACGGTAACACGCACCCTGTCTCCCCCGATAGCCTCCACGAAATCTGCCTGCGGTGCTATACTGACAACTACCCCTATTGTATCATCCGTTTGACTTGCCTCTTTGCAATAACTTCCCAGAAATAGCAGCCCCGATAATATCACTGAAATAATCAAGAGCGATAATATAGGATATTTATTCATTCTTGTCTTTCCTGCAATTATGACAGAGGCCGACCGATTCAGCTAAGTGCTGTTCGGTAAAGAAACCTAAATCTCGGGTAATTTCTCTCTCCTCATTGCATAATGATTCATCAGCAAACTCCCTAAGGGCGCCGCATTCTCTGCAGACCATAAATCGGTGGCATCCATTTGTTTCGCCCAGACTGCACTTAACAAACCCATTCAACAAAAGCACTTTATGAGCCAAATTCAAGTTACAGAATAAATCAAGAATACGGTAGATAGTGACATGGTGAAGGTGTTCACCGTTTGCCTCAAGCATTTTTTGTATTTCGTAAGGTGATACAGGCTCCTGTAATTCTTCTAAAACTCTTAGCACCTGTTTCCTAGGCACGGTTACTTTATAGCCGTTAGCTCGCAGTACCCGAATGGCACGCTGATACTCAGACATATAAAATTTATTATATACTGCCATTATTGTTAATGCAATAACGTTGCATTAATAACTGAAATTTTCACTCAAAATGCAAAGCTAGAGGGCAGCATGAGGCCATTTGATACCCAGAAGTCCCCGAAGTAAAATGACCGCCGCTCTTTTATCCAGAGGCTCATTATTATTGCCGCATTTGGGTGATTGTATACAGCTGGGACAACCATCCTGACAGGGACATTCCTCAATTGCTTCAAGAGTCGCTGCCCACAATTGTTCCATCATTTCGAAGCCTTTGGCGACAATACCAATGCCACCGGGATAGGCATCATAGATAAATATCTGCGCTTTCCCGGTGTCTGGATGAAACGGAGTGGACACGCCGCCTATATCATTCCTATCGCACAAAGCAAACAGAGGCAACATGGCAATGGCAGCGTGTTCTACGGCATGCAGACCGCCGGCAAAATCACACCCGGCCTCACTAACATTGTCGACAGCCGTCTCAGGAAGGTCAAACCATAAAGACTGGGTAACGAAACGCAAGGGCGGTAAGTCCAGAGGCTCGTCACCGATTACCTCTTCGGTAAATTGCATCTTTTTCTTGAAGCCAACCACGTTGTTTGTTACATCCACTTCACCAAGATATACATTTATACCAAGGCAGCTTCTTTCGCGTTCCTTGTTTAAAATCCGGATGTCGATCATTTCCTTTGTCTGCGTATAGTAAGGGACATGGGTCGGAGCGACTATGGCTATTCGGTTCTCGATATCGAGCTCTTTCACTAAATAAGAATCTCCTTGGTGGAGATAAATGGCCCCGGGATGTATCTGAAAGAAAGCGACACTGGCTTCAATTGTCTCTATTAGCTGGTAGCCCTGGGAGGCGTCCACCACGGAGTAACTTTTTCCGGAGGAAGACCTGATATTAATGTCCTGCGCGGGGTGGGAAATTCTGGGTGAAAGGTACCACTGTCCGCCACTTTTTCGAAGCTTGCTCTCTGCTTCTAGCTCCGAGGCCGCTCCATTGAAGGCTGCGCCGAAAAACAGAGCATCGGATTCAGCCAGGGGCTGCTCCCAGGCTGCGCAAAGAAGGTGGGGCTTCAGAATATTAATGTTCTGGGGGTTTATCAGTGCACTTTCAAAATTTTTACCGAAAAATGAGTTGGGGTGGTGCATGAAATACTGGTCCAGCGGATTGTCCTGGGCAATTAAAATACTGAGCGCATCGTTTATACCACGGCCGCTTCGTCCTGCCTGCTGCCAGGTACTGGCGATACTTCCTGGATAGCCGACAAGCACGGTTGCTTCCAGGTCACCGATATCGATTCCCAGCTCCAAAGCAGTAGTAGCTACTACGCCCAGGAGCTGCCCTGTAAATAGTTCTCGCTCAATCTGGCGTCTATCTTCAGGCAAATAACCCGCTCGATACGGCTTTATTAATTCACCCAGGGAATCACCCAGTTGTTCTCTAGTATACAAATAAATAAGCTCGGTCAATCTTCGGGTGCGGGTGAAAACAAGGCTACGGATATGGCTGCGGATAAGCTCCGCAAAAATAAAGGTAGCTTCGCTATTGGAACTGCGTCTCGCCGTGCCGGTCTCGTCAATAAGAGGCGGGTTCCAGAAGATAAACGACTTGCCGCCGTGAGGTGAACCATCATCGCTGACTATATCAAAAGGTAATGATACCAGACTCTCGGCGTGCTCTTTAGGATTGGCAATAGTTGCCGAGCAGCAAATAAACCTGGGATTGGAGCCATAAGAGGCACATAACCGGCGCAGACGGCGCATCACATTGGCAACATGGGAGCCGAAAACACCGCGATAGACGTGGGCTTCGTCTATTACCACGTATTTCAAATTACGCAGTAATCTGGACCAGGACTTGTGGTTAGGCAAGATGCCCACATGCAGCATATCGGGATTGGTAAGGACAATTTTCGCCTGTCTCTTTATGCCGGCCCGCTCCGGCTGAGGCGTGTCGCCGTCAAATGTGGCGCAGTCGGCTAATGATATAATGTCTGGACTTGCCAACTCTCTTAAACTTCGCAACTGGTCTTGAGCTAAAGCTTTTGTCGGGAAAAGATAGAGAGCCCGGCTAGTCGGGTCGTCGAGGAGCGTATCCAACACCGGCAGGTTGTAGCACAGCGTCTTGCCGCTGGCGCTGGCTGTGGCTACCATCACATTTTTGCCGCATCTGGCTGCATTAATCGCCTGCGCTTGATGAGAATACAAAGAAGAGATGCCGAGGGCTTCAAGATGTGCCCGTAAAGCGGTATGTAACGGTCTGTCTAACTTCCCGATAGAGGCGCTGCAACGTGCAATGCGTTCGTTATGGACAATCTGTTGACCATAATCGGGTGAAGTCAGTAGATGGTGGAGAAAGGCATCAACGTACATTCAAATCGGTTAAGCGTATTCGATCAGGAGCCGGATAGAATCTCGGTCTGGTGGTCTACGATTTCCAGCTCTGGGTAATTGCTGGTAATAAAGCCAATAACTCTGGATAAAATCTCATCGACGTGTTGGTTGCGATTACTGACGCAGGATATACCAAGAGTCACCAACTGCCACAAGTCCTGGTCTTCAACTTCAGCTATGGAGATATTGTACTGGTTTCGAAGGCGAGATACCATCGACTTCACAATACGTCTTTTATCTTTGAGGGAGCGGCTCTGTGAAATATGGAGTTTTATGCGGCAGATACCAACATTCATTTGTAAGGCACTCATATTTCGGAGTATAAAAAATCCCTCTCAGCGGGGAGACTACCGAGAGGGATATAGGGCTATTTTAGCGACTCTGCTTCACTTCCGCGTAGCAGGTACTACAATAAATAGGCCGGTCATCTCTGGGTTCGAAGGGCACCTCGCATTCAGCGCCACATTTGGCGCAGACTGCCTGATGCATTGTCCTCGGCTGACCATAGCCCCGAAAACGACTCTGTCGCCTGGTTGCCCGACACTCCGGGCAGCGGCTAGGCTCGTTCTGTAGCCCTCGTGACTTGTAAAACTCTTGTTCGCCTACGGTAAACGTGAAATTGCTACCGCAGTCTTTACAAGTCAAAGTCTTGTCCGCTAGAGCCATCTATGCCTCCTTATGAAAGTTATGCCCTGTTTCTGTTGCAGTCTCTAACGGCTCAAGACCTCTACATACATTGCCATCAGGAATGTTCCGGCGCGCTGGTCTCCCCACTACAAGAGGAAGCCAAGGTTGGAAACAGCACCAGCCAGGTTTTTGCATACAGGAACTAGTGTAGATTATAATATCCGCCAAGTCAAGTCATATCTTAATGGAGTTTGAATAGATGACAAAAGATGTCAAAGTAACTCATCTGCAAACGAGGGCTACGGTAAGCTTGGTAGCAAGCATACTTATTGGGCTAACCTTTTTACTGTCGGGTAGTGGTAAAGTGTTTGGTTATGGCGAGATGCCAGGCCAAACGATGCAATTCATCGGCGCCATTATCCCGGATGCTTGGCTGACTCCACGGTTGGCTCTTTTCGTGGGCGATATGTTATTCCCCTACATTATTCCCTGGACAGAGTTATGTCTAGGCATACTTCTTCTCGTACGTATCTGGCCTCGCTTCTTCGCCACTATAACCCTGCCTCTAATCGCAGCCTTTATGGCCAATAACGCGTGGTATATCAGTCAGGGAAGAATCGCATTCACGCCATGTGATTGCTTTGGTATATGGGAAAGATTCTTAGGCACACTGACACATGTACAATCGCTCTATATCGATATTGCACTTTTTGCTCTGGCTTTAACGATAGTGATTGTTCATCCTGGAGGTTTCTTCTCCTCACCCCCGTGGTTAGCTAAATTCGAGGCTAGAAAGAAGCCAGGGCGAAAAAAATGAAAGAGAATATATTATGAGACAACCCTTGACTTTTTTATGGGCGCGCGATCTAGCGATTATAGTTGTCTTAATCGCCACTATAGCCTTGATTTTTGGCATTGCTTGTACACCGCCACCACCTCCTCCACCCACACCTCCACCTAATCAGATACCGGTTATCGAGTCTCTGACAGTCGATGAACAAGAAGTCCCTACTTCAACCGAAGTACAGATAGTCGCAACAGCCGGCGATGCTGACGGAGATGTTTTGACCTATCAGTGGTCTACAGATGGTGGTACTATTAATGGTGACGGCAGCAGCGTGATCTGGACCGCGCCAGCGATCTCAGATAACTACACTATCAAACTTACGGTATCCGACGGCAAAGGCGGCATCGCTACCAAATCCACTACTATAGTTGCCATAGACAAGCCTGATAATCCACCGGTAGTTACCGGCATGACTATCGATGGCGCTCCTCCATTGAAGGAGAATCCGGCCAGACAATGGGTGACAAAAACAATTCACTGCAATGCTGAGGACCCGGATGGCGACCAGCTAAGCTATCTGTGGAGAGCTACCGGTGGTAAAATCACGGGAGAAGGTAGCACGGTTGGCTGGACTTCACCTGGGGTTAGTGGAGACTATACGCTCACCGTTGTGGTAAGCGATGGCAGGGGCGGTAATGCAGAGGGCTCAATAACATTTAAGGTGCTTTGCTGCGGAAAAGGTTAGCTAAGTAACCGGTTTTGGCCGCGGCTTCACAGAGATACTAGCTTAACATCACCCCATATAGCCATTTTGTCGTCTTTGATTATGACGGCACCTGCTAGCCCTGGCATAGCCTCTACTTGTTCCATTATTACGTCTAGATCGCTGGCAGCAATAACTTTATTTCCGATGGCCGTAGCTGCAGCATCGGCCAGTGATGATGAAGGGGAAATGACAATAACGGCATCAGCTACGCCAAGACTCAGTGAATGCCCCACGGTTCCTGAAGAAGTGCATATACCCAAGGGTGTCTCCTCGGGACTTATTTCCAAGGCAATCTTACCGGTGAATTGAGATTCGCCGGCATAGACGCCAATAAACCTTTTTCGCAAGACTTTCGTAAATATGTCACCGCCATTTTCAACGATTACTTCCGGCGAGTAAACAAGTAAATCCCTACCCACAAGCTCGGCTATGGTGCCGGCTACGGCTGCCATCGGTCCGACATCCACCGTTTCCGCAGCCCGAGCCATTTCTCTAACTATATCCGGTGCGTCATCTTCAACTGCATATGGCTCAAGGCTGTGCAGAAAAAGCGGGTGGTTTCGAATATAATCCTCGAGCGGCGTCCGATGTTTGATTATAGCTTCAATAGCTTTGGTTTCGAGATTTCTTTGCGCACTGATATACAGGTCTGTTTCCTTGATAACGACGTTGAATGATACCAGATCATCGTTTTTAATCCAGTGGCGATATGTCCTGGGCTGGTACATTCAGAAATATAGCTCCATGGCGTGCGGCGGACAGGCTTTCACACATAGCTCACAGACAACACATTTATCATTGTTAAAAATCACCTTCCTGGTCGTGGGGTCTATGGAGAAAGCACCCGTGGGGCATAAAGTAATACAGGCACCGCAATGTGTGCATCTCGATTCATTCCATACCACGTCCTGGCTCAGCGACTGAATTTTGACGCCGTTTTCAGTAAGGTATTTAACGCCTTTATCATAGTTTCTTTGCTCTCCCGTCAATTCCATGACCAGGATACCTTCCTCACCAGGAGTAACGGATGCCTTTAGAATATTGAAGGCCAGGTCGAAATCTTTCACCAGCTTGTAAACTATAGGTTCGTTTGTTAAACGTTTCGGAAAATGCAGAACTATTCTCTTGGAAATTGCAGCCATCTTATTGCTCCTTCACTACAGAATCGGACGTTCCTCCAGAGGTTTAAAGACTATACCCGATTCCACGCCCGGCAGGGGTGCCACAGGTTCTGTCAGCAAGAACTTTCCTTTCTTAATCCACTCTTTCAGAACGCAGGCTATCTCGACGGCTCCCGGATAGCTCGAAAGAGAAGCTGTCGGGACTTCTTTGCCTTGTACTTTTATCTTCCCGCTCTTTAGCTCTCCATAGCTGACTTCACCCAGAACATCGGGTCTTCCCTGCGGATAAGCGTCGGAGTAGTCGACTACGGGCGCAAAAATCTGCGCGTCCGTTACCACGGTATACCGGAGTATTTCCTCCGACAGAACGGGTATCGGAACTCCGATTCCTACGGTCAAGGTACAGCCATAACCCAGAAAACTCGTACCCACCAACCATTCGGGTTTCATTTGCTTCAAATCGCCGATAACAGCTAGCGTTCCTGCCCCTCTCTTCGGAACACCGTTGTCCCCACGAAGGACATTGGGGTTATGCTGGGTGCCGTGCCAGGCGATATATCCTACACCTCCGCCCAGGAATATCTTGGTGCCGATACCAATGGTTTTATAATACGGGTCATTAAACAGTGGAGATAGCTGACCGGCGGTGGAATAATTGGCGTTGCCCAACTTCGGTTTGAGCATGCCCATATAAGTATAAATCGTCCGGTCAGACAGATTAACCGCTACGCTGTAATTCTGATAAGCGTTTCTAACATTAAATAATACCGCCTCGTTCATGTCCTTAATATTGATCAAGGTCTCCAGCTTTCGCCTGGGATAACAATCGGTGCCGTAAGCTGTAGCTATCAGCCTGACGTCTTTTCCGGCGACCAGTTCTTCGATTACGTGTCCGCCGCCATATCTAAACTCGCCCGGATAAATTTTGTTCTTGGGGTCGTCATCCGGCAATGCTGTCGCCCCCAAAAAAATATCCACAGCGGCTAATCCAGTATAGGCCGGAACGTCATTCAAATATACCTTGCCGCCGCCGAGCTTAATCTTCGGCTTGGTATGTCCGACATTGAAATAGGCACCGGAGGAGCACATCGGCCCGAAGGTGCCGGTAGTCACCACGTCGACTTCTTTTGCTGCCTGCCTGACTCCTTTTTTGCCGGCGATTTCGATTATTTCCTCGGCAGTGACTACTACCGCTTGACCTTTTTTGATTTTCTCGTTAATTTCAGCGATGGTTTTTGCCATATTGCCTCTCCCCTGTTCTGAGTTTCTTATTCAATTTCCTTGAGTAATCCCATAAGTGCCGCCGGTTCCAAAGTTTCTTGGTCGCCAGTTGCCATATTCCTAAATGTTACCTTGCCGGCTTTCACCTCGTCCTCGCCTATGATCACAGTGTAATTGCTGCCCAGACTGTTAGCTTGCCTTAGCTGCCCCTTTAGACTCCTGTCACCGGTAGCCATTGCAGCCGGAATTTCACCCTTCCGCAGGACCGAAGCTAGCCTCATCGCCTCCCGCTTGGCTTCATTGCCCAGATAGGCGACAAAAACCGGCGGTGTTGCCAATTCTGGAACGGAGACTTTCCGTTTCTTCAAATTAAGTACCACGCGTTCCATACCCGAGGCAAAACCGATAGCCGGTGTTGGCTTCCCGCCGAGTTCCTGGATAAGGTCATCGTACCGTCCGCCTCCACCCAGGGCGCTTTGAGCACCTTCACCTGGGGGCTGTATCTCGAAAACAGTCTTGGTGTAATAATCCAGACCTCGAACCAGCCTGTGGTTCAACTCAAAGGGAAGTCCTAATGCCTCAAGGTAACCTACAACGGATTCCAAATGCACCAGACACTCCCGGCACAGGAAATCGGTGCTTCTCGGTGCCGCCTCGGCCACTTCGTAGCAGGATGGTTTCTTGCAGTCCAGCAGACGCAGCGGGTTCTTCTCGAACCTTAACTTGCAGTCCGGGCATAGTCCTTCCAGCTGTCCCGAATAATATTTTTTCAACTTTTCCAGGTACCGGGGGCGGCATGCTTTACATCCTATGCTATTAAGATATAAAAAAATACCATCGATGCCCATTGTCCCAAAAAACCGCCACGCCATTTCGATAACCTCGGCGTCAAGAGCCGGGTCGCCATCGCCGACTGCCTCGAAACCGAACTGATAATGTTGTCTGTAGCGTCCTGCTTGAGGTCGCTCGTACCTGAATATTGCCGCCAGGTAGAAGAGCTTGACCGGCTGGGGCAAATTGTCCATCCCGTGTTCCAGGTAAGCGCGGCATATCGGGGCTGTGCCTTCAGGTCTGAGTGCCAGGATGTTTTCGCTCCTGTCTTCAAAGGTATACATCTCTTTAGTAACTATATCGGTGCCTTCCCCTATGCTCCGGGTGAAAAGCTGAGCATCCTCGAAAGCCGGTGTATCGAGGCGCTGATATCCATAGAGACGGCATAGGGACATAGCCGTTGACTCAAGAAATCTCCAGTATTTCTGCTCTTCAGGTAAAATATCGGCGGTACCACGGGGCGCTTTATACAAAAAAAGTCTTCCTCCCTACGAAGCTACATTATAGCAGATAGCTTCACCAAAGACATGTGAATATGTATACGAACTAAATGATTTTCCGAGATGTTACGTAAACTCTTTCAGGCAGTGAGCAGAGTCATATGAACGCAAAAGTGTCTGTCCGTACAAGGTGTATTAAACGGTGCGCTATTCGTTGTTTGATATCGCAGGACAATACTAAAGTGAAGGCTATTTGCCTTTCCAGTGAGGCTCCCTCTTTTCAAAGAAAGACTGGATGCCTTCCTGGAAGTCTTCGGTCTTGCAGCTAAGCTGAAACGCATATCGTGTGGCTTCCCAGTGCGCCTCCAGCGAACGCTCCAGGCCGGTGTACATGAGTTGCTTGGCCATTTGCACGGCCAGAGGTGCACCGCGCATCATTTTTTTTGCCATTGCCATAGCGGCTGTCATAAGCTGGTCGTCCGGAACGACCTGGCTGACTAGGCCAATCTTGAGCATCTCTTGGGCATTGATTATTTCGCCGGAAAAAACAAGTTCGCAAGCTTTCGCTAGGCCGACAATCCTCGGCAGCAAGTATGTACCGGCGCCTGTATCCGGTGTCATGCCCCTCAGCACAAACACCTGCCCGAATCTGGCGCTTTCAGCTGCAATCCTGATATCGCAATGAAGAGCAAATTCTGATGCGATGCCAACGGCGGCTCCGTTAAGGGCACATATGGTTGGCTTGGGAATGCTATTAAAGTACCACATTGACTGGCGGTATTCAGTGGAATTCTTCTGCTTCATAGCCTGGATCTCGATTTCTGACATTACCGGAACAGGGTCGGAAATATCCGTGCCCGCAGAAAATGTCCTACCCTTGCCTGTCAGAATGACAGCCCTGATGCCATCATCCTTCTTTACTTCTTCTATCAGCTTACCAAGCCTCCTCAACATTACATGAGTAATGGCGTTTAGCTTTTCGGGTCGATTTAAAGTAATAATACCGATGCCATCCTTCTTTTCATACAGTACGTGCTCTTCAGGCATAGTAACCTCCTGCTAATTGAACTTCGTGAACTAGCTGCAGCTTAACAATTGTAACATAAAAGCCACGGCCTAAATATCTACGGCTGGTGGGTCTGAAAGGATACTCTCTTTACGAGTGAGGACCGGAAATAAAAATAGTAGCGGCCTTGACTTGACATCCGTGTATGATATAGTAAGACAACATCAAACGTTGGATTACCTGACGCTCTTACGGTTTTCACAGCAGCTTAGGCAAAGACAAAAAGATGAGGTCATGTGTCATTAATTTAACCAGCGAGTACACTAGCTTGCTTTTCGTATCTGGCGTAGGCTAGAATAGTTTCGCACGAAACTTTATAAAAAGGTTTGACGATGCCCGATTTAACAGAGCTATATGAGCACTTGAAGAAAGAGCAGATGCGTCTTAAATCCGAGCTTCAGAGACTGAAGGCTGAGGAGAAATCTGCCGATGAGCAGCGCGAGGGCAGCCCTTTTGGCAAGAGAGAGGAGGGCGCTACGGAAGCCTTTGAGCTGGAAAAGAGGATAGCGCTCGAGAAAAGATTAAATGACGCTCTGGCTGACGTAGAACATGCCATCACGAAATATGAAGCTGGCAACTATACTATATGCGATGTGTGCGGTCAGCCTATAGAGCTGGCCAGGCTTGAAGCATTACCTCAAGCTGGCATGTGTCTTAAATGCAAAGCGAACCAGGCAAAGGATGCCAGGGGTAGATCGACAAGATAGCTGGTGGCGGGGAGGACTATTCCTCCTTATTGCTGCTTGCGTCGTCGCCTTAGATCAGGTCACCAAACTATGGGTAAGGTCACATCTTACTCCCTATGAAACGGTACCTGTATTCGGTCGACTGAGCTTGACCAACGTTCGGAATACAGGCTCGGCATTCGGACTTTTCGTAAACCAGGCTTTCCTGCTGACTCTAATCGCAGTAGTCGGTGTTATCGCTATTCTGCTATTTTATCGTTATTTTTCCAAATCCAGTATGCTTGGCGTTTCGTCTTTAAGTCTCGTTTTCGGCGGCGCCGTAGGTAACTTGATAGACCGCCTTCGTTTTGGCTACGTTACCGATTTCATTCTTGTGCGCTTATGGGGTGATTTTTACTGGCCGACATTTAATGTCGCCGACTCGGCTATATCCATTGGCAGTATAATGCTGGTCGTGTTCATATTTTTGAGTTTTGGCAAGTCCGATGGTAGAACCTCTAAAGACAGAAGTTAAAATACTACAGGTTACCGGCTCTGCTGACCGTCTCGATAAATATCTGGCCCAAGAATATCCTGAATTATCCCGCTCCGTTCTTCAGAAACTAATCAAACAGGGCTTTATTCTAGTCAACGATTTAGCCGTCAAATCAAGCCAGAAGTTGAGCACCGGAGATAGGATTTACATCGAATTGCCACCTCCGGAAAAAATGTCACTGGCTGCCGAATCTATACCGGTGGATGTAATTTATGAAGACAGCGACCTGCTGGTGATATGCAAGCCGCCCGGGTTAGTCGTTCATCCTTCGCCGGGTCATACCGCTCATACTCTGGTCAATGCCCTTCTAGCCCGGTGCCCTGATTTGTCATCATTCGGCGACACCATGCGCCCGGGAATTGTCCACCGTCTGGACAGGGATACATCGGGACTGATGATCATTGCTAAGAATAGCCAGGCCCAGCGGTATCTGATCGAGCAGTTTAGAGCCCGCTCGGTGTCCAAAGGTTATCTGGCCATTGTTAAGGGGAAGTTGGCACCTATCGAGTGTATTATAGATGCCCCTCTCGGCCGTGACCCGTCGAACCGCAAGCGAATGGCGGTGGTAAAAGGTGGCCGAGAAGCCAGAACTAGATATAAGGTTAAAGAATATCTTGACGGTTACACTTTGCTTGATATAACGACTGAGACCGGTCGTACCCATCAGATACGAGTCCATTTATCAGCTATCGGATACCCGGTCATTGGCGATGCGGTATATGGAGTCAGGTCACCGTATGTTGAACGGCAATTCGTCCATGCTTACCGGCTTGGGTTTTGTTTACCGGTTAACGGGCAGCACCGTGAATTCACCTGTGAGATGTCTTCCGACCTGAAACGCGCTGTGGCTATGTTATCGGGTAGAAGAAGCTGATTTTTTATGGCCGCTATTGCTAACATACAGGTAATGTGCTAAATTGTACGCTAAGAGAGGCATTCGATGAAGGGCGCTGACAGACCTTTTGACAAAATCAGGAAGGACCAGATCGGGCGTGAGGATGAGCTATATTCCCAGCTAATGGATAAGGGTGGAGAGTTCGGTAACCTGGAAACCTTCGAAGCTGACTCTGCCGTTCGACGGAATGAGCTGCTGTTTAAGATCCAGAGCGATATGGAAGATGTCAGGAATGCCTTGAAACAGGCTGAACAGCTGGCTGATAGACTCAGAAGACGGCTGAGTGAACTCGAAGGTATGTACCGTATCCTGACTAAAAAATAGCGTTCAGGCTGTAATCCGGCGCTTCGTCAAGTTTTTTCGTAGTATTTTAAACCGTCTGAGCCCATGAAAGACGAGGCGCCTCGAATCAGTCCAGCGAATCACTAAGGCCGGCGTTTTTGGAAGGAATCAGGTTTGGAGAAGAAGCCAGAAGAGTTTGCCTTAGAATATGCTGGATTCTGGATCAGACTAGGTGCAGGTGTCATTGACCTCTTAATTTTAGGTTCTTTTATTGGTCTTCCGGCTTATTTCTTCCCGTCTTTGGCAATATGGTTGCCCCTCGGTTTTATCGTGTCGATTTTATACTGGATGGGCTTTTGGGTGTGGCGTGGTCAGACGCCGGGCAAGATGGCTGTCGCCATAAAGATCATTCGTACAGATAGCTCTCCGGTCAAGTGGCAGTGTGCCGTGCGCCGCTGTTTGGGGTACTTTGTCACAGCGCTGACCCTGTTTCTGGGATTTATCTGGGTTGCATTTGACGGTCGAAAACAAGGCGTTCACGACAGGATTGCGGATACCTATGTGGTCAAATTACCGGTAAGGCAGCTGGTTTTGACCGGACCTTATGCCGGGAGCCATGCCAGTTATGGTTAAAAATAACGTTAGAGTCAGATTTGCACCCAGCCCAACCGGTTATCCACATTTGGGTAACATAAGGACCGCCCTGTTTAACTGGGTCTTTGCCCGGCATAATAAGGGTGTTTTTATTTTACGCATTGAGGATACTGACGTGGCTCGTATGGTAGAGGGCGCCACGGAAGTTATAGTAGAAAGCTTGCGCTGGCTCGGGCTCGATTGGGACGAAGGCCCGTATTTTCAATCTCAGCGGCTTGAGCTTTATCGCGAGACCGCGGATAGATTATTGAAACAGGGGAACGCCTATCGCTGTTACTGCTCTCCACAGCGTTTACAATTGATGCGTCAGGAGCAGATGAAGCGGAAGCAGCCTCCTGGCTATGACCGCTTGTGCCGTGAGCTTACACCTGAAGCCTGTGTCGAAAAAGAGGCGGGCGGTGCCGTCCCTGTGGTGCGTTTCAAGTCACCGACGGACGGACAGACATCTTTCAATGACCTGCTGCGGGGGCAAATTGTATTTGAAAACAGCACACTGGACGATTTCGTGCTCCTTAAATCAGATGGCTATCCGACGTATCATCTGGCAAATATAGTAGATGACCACTTCATGGAGATCTCACACGTTCTCAGAGCCGATGAATGGCTGTCCAGCACGCCGCGCCACGTTTTGCTTTATGAGGCTCTTGACTGGATGCCGCCGCAGTTTGCTCATCTGCCCATGATTCTGGGGCCGGACAGGTCCAAATTGAGTAAGCGTCATGGAGCCACGTCAATCGGCGAATATAAAGAACAGGGCTGTCTGCCGGAGGCGATGTTTAATTTTCTGGCTTTACTGGGGTGGTCGCTCGATGACAAGACAGAGCTTCTAACTCAGAACGAAATCGTAGAGAATTTCTCTCTAGACCGTATTAGCCGGACGGCGGCGGTGTTTAACAAGGACAAGCTCGAATGGATGAACGGCGTGTACATGAGGGGTTTGAGTTTAGAGGAGTTTACCCGGCGCGCCATGCCTTTTTTGGAAAATGGTTTGCCGCCCAACATAAAGCGCCCATTGGATATCGACTATATCCGCGGGATTATGCCCCTGATTCAGGAGCGGGCGAGAACACTGGCCGAGGTGCCGCAGTTGAGCGATTTCTTCTTTGCCGATGAACTAGAATATGACGCCGGTTTGCTACTGGGTAAGACCGGTGAAGATGAAGCCATCGGCAGCTTGCAGGCGTCAATTACCGCCATGAACGGTGTTAAAAATTGGGATGCGGCTTCGCTGGAGGCGGTTTTCAGGCCGTTTGCGGAAGAGCTCAAGTTAAAGACCGGTGTGTTTTTCGGCCTACTGAGAGTGGCGGTCACCGGAAGGACGGCGGCCCCACCTTTGTTTCAGACCATGGAGGTCCTGGGCAAGGAGCGCTGCCTGAAGCGTTTACAAGCGGCGCAGGATAAAATTTCGCGGTAATAACGGGCAGAGAAGGGTCAAACCTTCTGGCACCTGGGGCAGAAATAGCTGCCGCGGTTCCTGATAGCCAGACGCTCGATGGGTGTGCCGCACACCGGGCAGGATTTGCCGCCCCGATGAGCCACACGGAAGTTATCATGTGCCGTGCCCAATTGCCCATCAGGTCGAATATAGGTATTGATACTGGCGCCCTTGCTGCCTATGGCCGACTGCAGGACATCGATAATCGCCCTGTGGAGATGTCTAATTTCCTCCGATGACAGGCTGCTGGCAGTACGAAACGGGTGGATCCCGGCCTCAAACAGAGCTTCATCGGCATACATGTTGCCGATGCCGGCGATGAATCCCTGGTCGAGAAGCACTGCCTTTATCGGTGCCTGGCGTTTGTGCAGGCGAGCGGCCAGAGTATCGACGGCGAAATCTGCCGCCAGCGGTTCCGGCCCCAGTTTGCTGGTAATGGTCAGGTTATTTCCCAGCAGCCACAGTGCCCCGAGCCGCCTGCGGTCCGTAAAGACCAGCTGGCTGCCATCGTCAAAGTGAAAGATTACCCTGGCGTAACGGTCGGTTTGCTCCGGATTCAACAGCAGAGCCCCCGTCATTTTTAGATGAATAACTAGTGTCAGATTATCCGAAAGGCGGAAAATAAGATATTTACCGCGGCGTTCCAGATTTCTGATAGTCTGCCCTATCAGCTTTCGATGAAACTCCCGGACCAATGGCTGTTTTATCGCTTTGTTATCGCAGACCGTGACATCGGTAAACCGCAGTCCGATTATCCGAGGCATGAGCTCGTTCTTTATGGTTTCTACTTCGGGCAGTTCGGGCAAAGTTTTAACCTTATGTTTTCAGTATTTCCTTAATTATATAGTTTTGTATTGTAACCTAATAAACCATTTAGCCACAATCCATATTTATTCCGCCTACCCTGAGCTTGTCGAAGGAGAACGGATAATCATGCTAATCGGGTCCGTGTCTTCCGCTATGGTTCGACAGGCTCACCATGAACGGAGGATATTTTAAGGCTGCTCATGAGCGGAAGCTTGAATGTAGATTGACAGATTTATTAACCTTACCATTTTGCCCCATACCGCTCACCCTGAGCTTGTCGAAGGGGGCGGACCACACTGATTCGTGCCGCACAGGCTGGAAAACTAAACTTGTTTCTTAAGCACCTGCTGGGTATAATCCTGCAATTAAAGTGAGTATTAGAAAATTACTTCTTCGTGCCGTAAGCCCAGCACTACTCATATTGATAATAGCAGCGGGCTGCACCAGCCCGGCTCAGCAGCATGTCAATAAAGGTGACGAATACTATAAACAGGGTCAATACGATGAGGCAATCGAAGAGTACGGCAAGGCGATAGCACTCGACCCTAACCTTGCCGGGGCGTATAGCGGCCGCGGTCTTACCTATCAGGCGCAAGGCGAGTCTGATGAAGCTGTTGCCGATTTTGACAAGGCCATCGAGCTGAATCCATCAATCGCCGAATTCTATTATAATCGGGGTAACGTGTACCTGAAAACGGGGAGGCTTCAAACGGCTGAAGCCGATTATAGTAAGGCGATAGAGCTCGACCCCGGATTTGCCCTGCTCTACAACGGCAGGGGCCTGTCTTATTCCGGCCAGGGACAGTATGACAAAGCCATAATAGATTTCAGCAAAGCTATAGAACTGGACCCGAACTTGGCCGTAGCATATGATAACCGCGGCCTTATGTATCGTGACAAAGGTGAGTATGATACATCGATAGTTGACTTCGATAAAGCGATTGAGCTGGACCCGACCCTGGCCAAGGCGTATTTTAACCGTGGTTTCGCCTATAACAGGAAGGGTGATAAGGAGCAGGCCAGGGCTGATTTAGAAAAGTGTATTGAAATATCTACTGACCCTTCGCTTACCGAAGCAGCCAGAGAACTAAAGGAAAGACTCT
>CAZJID010000042.1:0-17960 GCA_964545945.1 uncultured Dehalococcoidales bacterium | reverse complement strand
CCAGCTCGTGGGCGGTGGCTCATTTACCGACTTTTGCCGTGCCGGATGGCTGATACTGCCCGACCACGGGGTGTGCAGTTCGGTGGGAGGCTACGATAGCTCCGAGGATGGCAAGTGGGTTGGCCAGCATAAGCACTGGCTGGCGTTTATATCGGGCGAGAATGCCCCGTCAAGCCCGCAGTTCGATTACGGCGGGGTCGACCCGTACCCCAAGAGAATGGATGACGGTGCGCTGCCGATGTCGGCCCAGTATGCCGACGGCGCCGATGTTATTTATTACGGCGAGCACGGCCACAGCGATTTCACCTCCATGCCGGACTTGGCTAATTCCATGGCCGGTCAGATATTGAATTATATCTTCGGCGGCACCGTGCAGTGCTCGGCATTGGTCAGAGACGGCGGCTTACAGCATAAGGCGGGTCTGCTGCTGGGGACCGATGTGTGGCAGGACACCATCGGCGATTTGCTGGGAAACAGCGGCTACCTGTTCCACTGGAACCCGTCTCTTAGAGTGCAGGAGTGGGAGGATATAATCGATTATATCCCGCCGACTTATGAAAAACGGTCGAGGAGCCGTTTTGATATTACCGCAGAAAAGGCGGCGCCGTTTCTAAGCTCGGTTGTGGAAGCTCGCTGGCTGAGCCCGGACGACCCGACAGATTGCCGGCTTTATATACGGACGAGGGCGGCTGCGCAGAATTATATACGGGTAAACTATAACATTTATGTGCAGGGCTTATTGCCGGTAGGGCAGAAGCGCGACCACTACGAAATCGAGGTAACCGCCGGTACTCCCATGGCGGAGATAAACAGTGCGTCCTGGCAAACGGACAACCTCCGCGATTTAAGGGTGCAGGTGTCGTCTAGGGCGGAAAAGCCGTTCCGGTGGTACCAGGCTACGTGGAGAGTTTACGGGAAGGTGCCGGTGCAGAGAGATGTTATTGGTGAGTTACAAGGTGTAAAATAAAGTCGATATCGAAGATGGTCTTCTGGGATAGCTTCACCATAAAAGGGCTGGTTAGATGTACGAGGTAAGTGTTATATCGCTTCAAGGTGTTCTCGAAGGGAATCAGGAGAACTGGAAGAAAAACGTGGATGCGCTTTTAACCAAACGGTGGAAAGAAGGCTGGGAAATAATGCAGGTATTTAATGTAGGTGAAAATCTGGAACCGGCGCGACAGAGCCTGCTCATTATCTGGCATTTCAGGGGAAGAAAGTAGATTTATTTCATCTTTTATTCTAAGAGGGCTGCGCCTCTCTTAAACTCCCCGCTTATGCCTGTTGTTATTGCGAGTCCATTTGTAGACACGAGGCTTTAGCCTCGTGCCCACGACCTTAAAAGGTCGTGGCTACATTTGTTTCTGTCATTGCGAGGCCATTCGAGAATGCCGTGGCAATCTCATCATTGTTGCCGGCCCATATTTATAAAGCCGCCAAGCTTCGCCCGTGATGACAGGGAGGAAAAACCCGTACCTTTAACTTTTGACTTGAACTTTTGACCTTTGGTTTTTAACTTTTAACGTATCCTGCTATGCTCTCAATATCGCCCGTGCCCTCAATGACCGTATCAGCCGTTGCCGGGTGACCATGCCCAGGAGCTTGCCGTCCTGCACCACCGGTATCTGGTCGAAATCCCAGTCATCCATCTGCTCCAGCAGGTCGGCGGCCGGATGGTCCGGTGCGGACGTCTTTAGCAAACCGGCGGGCGTCATGATGTCTTTGATGCGCGTGGTTTCCCACAGTTCCGGTGAAATCAAGATATCACTCAGGGTAACGATTCCCTCCAGCTTGCCGTTCTCGATGACCACGAAGGTATGCTGCCCCGAGTTGATGATATATTCCCGGACGAGGGCAAAGGTAAGCTCCTGTTTCAAGGGAGTGTAGTCATCGGTGATTAAATCCTGGGCGATGATGCCGCGCAGGGCATCGCGTATGCGGGCCCGGCGCCGGCTGACCCCGGCGGCGTCCGTAAGGAACCAGCCGAAAGCAGCCGTGGCTACGCCGGCAAACCAGTCGCTGGCGACCACCACCGACACCACACCGGTAACAATCAATAAGATGCCGATGATCCATCCTATCAGTGCGGTAATACGTGTAGCTAGGAAGTAGTCTTTCTTGGCTACCTGCAGTATGGCCCTGAGAACCCAGCCGCTATCGAGAGGCAGTCCTGGAATAACATTAAACAGGCCGACCATAATGTTAAAATAAAAGACCCACTGCATCGTCTCGACGAACGCGTAGTTTCCGAAACCGGTTGCTATTAAGAGCAAGGCGTAAAACACGCCGGCTATGACGAAGTTGGCCACCGGGCCGGTTATTGCCATCAGCACGGAGGGGGCAGGCCTGGTGTCCTTTTCGCCGACGCGGGCTATAGAACCGAAGGCGTACAGGGTAAGGCTGTGCACCGGCATGCGTCCTCTGGTGGCCACGGCGTACTGCGCCAGCACGCGGGCGCACATGGAACCGAAGAAGAGGACGCTGACGGAAATGCCGATAATTATTTCCTGCCACCAGGGGTAAAGATCGCGAAGAGTTATAAAAAGGGTCAGCACTATGAGAAAGCCGGCGAGGTACCAGGTGTTGTGCATGCGGACCGGGATGCCGAAAAATTCACCGAGTTTTGTGGAACGCGTCATATTTTTCCTGCCTCACCTGTCACTAACAGTATAAAGGGTGCGGACAAATGAGACAAGGCGATGATGCTATATTCTGGTTTGACACTGGTTTGTTTTACGGGGTATAAAGGACGAGTCGGTAGATATCGTTGAAGCTATGGGAGGGATGAGATGTGCGATACCATTGTAGCTCTGGGCCCGGCTACTAAAGAAGGCGCCACGCTGTTCGGCAAGAACAGCGACCGCGAGCCCGATGAAGTCCAGAATATAAAAATTTACCCCCGCCGCCAGTATAAAAAGGGCGACAAAGTCAAATGTACTTATATAACCATACCGCAGGCTGCAGAGACCACCGCCGTTATGCTGAGCCAGCCGTTCTGGATGTTCGGTGCCGAGATGGGCGCCAACGAGCACGGCGTGGTTATCGGCAACGAAGCTTTGTTCACGAGGGAGAAGCCGGATGACACCGGGCTTACCGGTATGGACCTGCTCCGCCTGGCGCTGGAACGCAGCCGCACCGCTGGCAGGGCGCTGGAGACTATAATCGAGCTGCTCGAGAAATACGGGCAGGGTGGCAACTGCGGTTACAGGCAGAAGTTCTTTTACATGAACAGCTTCCTGATCGCGGATAGCAAAGAGGCGTACGTGCTGGAGACAGTGAAATCGTGGTGGGCCTGGAAAAAGGTTGCCGATATATGGAGCATATCGAATGTGATTACGCTGGAGCAGGATTACGATGCCTGTTCACCCGGGCTAATCGAGAACGCCGTTACAAAGGGCTACTGCAAGAAGGCCGCCGACTTCAATTTTCGCAAGTGCTACTCGGATAAAATCATGACCTGGGGCGCGAAATCCGGGCCCCGCCTGGCACGTTCACGGGAAATGCTGCTGCAGAAGAAGGGAATGCTGACCACAGCCGATTTTATGGCGATTCTTCGCGACCACGGTGATGACAAGAATTGGACTCCTGATAAATCCGGGGGGACTATCTGCATGCACGCCGCCGATAAACTGCTGCGCCGCAGCCAGTCGGTGGGTTCCATGGCAGCGAAGCTGGAGGAAAAAACACAGTCCTTTTACGTCACCGGCGCGGCCAATCCTTGCCTCAGCCCGTATTTCCCGGTTTTCGCTCCGGGGACAGCGATTCCTGCAGGATATGTAGACGGGGGCGCCGGTTACGACGCCGCATCTTACTGGTGGGAGTGCGAAAAGCTGCACCGCCGCGCGCTGTGGCATTACCGGCCCGCGCTGGACGCTATCCGGCCGGAGGTAAAAAAGTACGAGGACGGTATGATTTCTGCGGCGGAAAAGGGGCCGGCTTTGAATCAAAAAGGCATTGATAAATATTTCAGCAGTGCCAGAGATACGGTTAGAAATTGGGGGGCTAAGCTGGATGGACTGCCGGCGAAGAAACCGAAGTGGCTGTTCCGGCGCTACTGGCAGGGCTACAACAAGCTGAACGGTCTATGATGACAGCAGGTAAACCATCACGTCGCTGACGTTGGTCCCGGTGCTGCCGGTGATGATAAGAGACCTGCCGATTTTTTTGAACAGCGTGTTGCTGTCGAACCGGTCGATATATTCCCTCACGTCAATGCCTTTCGCAGTAGCCCTTAGTATCGTCTCGTTGTCCACTACGGCTCCGGCGACGTCAGGCAGATAGTCGGAGCCGTCCGTGCCCGCGCTGGCGGCTACCCAGTAGCCGGGGTATGACTTCATGTCCAGCATGGATACTGCGGCATAATGCTGGTTTCTGCCGCCCTTGCCCGGCTTCTCTGGCAGCCTGGGCGTAGTCTCACCGCCGACCAGAATGGCATCGTAGCCCTTATATTTGCCTTCCAGTATTTCTCGCGCTATCAGGTTGGCTGCTTCCGCGGTATCTCCCTGCAGTTCAGAGGTGGCGATGACGGGATTAAATCCCAGGTCCTGGGCCTCTTCTGCCATGGCATTTAAGGCCAGCCGGTTGTTGCCGATTATGTGGTTATGGCAGTTGGTCAGTTTCTTCGGTGTTTCCGGCACTTCGCCGCGGTTGCCTCCTGCCAGATAGGAAAGGACTTCCTGGGGCACGCGGGCTGTCAGGTCGTATTTCCGCAGCACGTTCAGAGCGTCCTGAAAGGTCGATGAGTCGGGATACGTCGGGCCGGAAGCGATGACATCGAGGTCGTCTCCGATGACGTCTGATATTATGAGCGAGACGACCCTGACCGGGGAATAAAATTCGCCCAGCCGGCCGCCTTTTATTTTAGACAGGTGCTTTCTTACGGCGTTGATTTCATGTATATCGGCGCCGGAGTCAAGTAGCAGTTGCGTCGTCTTTTGCTGGTCTTCGAGGCTTAAATTGCCGGCGGGGCATGGCATTAAGGCCGACCCGCCGCCCGAAATCAGGCAGATGACCAGGTCGTCTTGGTTTATGGAATATTTTTGTTTCAGTGCCAGCATCTCCTTCACGCCGTCGAGGCCTCTTTTATCGGGCAGGGGGTGCCCGGCTTTTACTATCTTTATCTTTTTTGTTTTGTAGCCTGCTGCTTTGCAGTTCACGATTCCCGCAGTTATGTTGCCGGCACCGGTGATTTCTTCCAGCGCTTCCGCCATCAGCCCCGATGCCTTACCGCCGCCGATGACAAAGATTCTATTGTTTCTGGAAAAAAATTTTCCGGCTACGTTAAGCCCCCTTTTTTCAGCGTCGTAGCTGACGACCGACTTCATGATGTTGCGGGGCAGGACGCGTTCGATTCCGGCCTCGATGATTTGTAGCGCCTGGCGCCTCAGTTTGGTAGTGGCCAGCTTATCCCAGTTCTTTATCATCTCAATACAGCCAGGACTTAGTATACCCTGTTGCTGCAGAAAAATTAACCACCTGCAGAAGTTTTTACGCTCGCGTATGATTATTGACCTTTGTCGGAACTCACGATAAAATAGGTAGTAGTGCAAGGCATCGGGCAGCAAAGTACAGAGAAATAAATTGGCATATATTCAGCAGTTACTCAAGGGGCTAATCGACCCTATCATACTTTCCATTGTAAATAAGCTACCCATGTACGGCTATCAGATCGTCAAAGAGCTGGAGAAAAAGACTGAAGGATATTTAAAACTGGCGGGAGGCACCGTTTATCCTTCGCTGATACGTCTGGAGAAAAACGGTCTCGTCGTGTCCAAATGGAGGCAGATTACCGAGGCTAAAGGCAGACGTTACTACGAGATAACAGAAAAAGGCAAGCAGTTTTTGGCCAGCCGCTCCGGCGAGTGGCAGGACTTCTGCGCCGTGGTCAGCCGCCTCATTCCGGGGACGGGCCCCGTCGTAAAAGGGACTTCGAAAAAGTAATTTACTTTATCAGGTAAGAAGCCATGACGGTTAAGGTTGTCACCGACAGCACTTCAGATTTGACGCCTGAGATAGCTGCCGCACTGGGAATCACCGTGGTGCCGCTGAACGTCCATTTCGGTGCTGAGACCTACAGCGACGGCGTCGACCTGACGACCGAGGACTTCTATCAGAAACTGCCGGTAGCTCAGATTCTGCCGACGACGTCGGCGCCGGCTCCGGGACTGTTCGCCGAGACCTATGACAGGCTCGCCAGCGAGACCGACGAGATAGTTTCCATTCACATTTCGTCGAAGTTAAGCGCCACCTATCAAGCAGCTTTGGACGGTAAAGAACTGAGCCGGGCTATGGCTCGCATCGAGGTCGTGGATTCGCAGTGGGCCATTGCCGGGCTGGGGCTGATAGCGGTAGCCGCCGCTGCAACCGCCCGTGACGGAGGCAGCCTGGATGAGGTAGCGGCGGTTGTCAGAAACAGCATGCAGCGGGTGGACTTCCGCATGGCTTTCGACACGCTGGAGTATTTGAGACGGGGCGGGCGCATCGGCAGGGCGCAGGCGTTTCTTGGCTCGGCGCTGAAAATAAATCCCATTTTGACTATAAGGGACGGCCTCACCGAGGGGGTCGCCAGGGTCCGCTGCCGGGCCAAGGCCATCGACTATCTGTGCGACTTTGCTTCGGGTTTCAACGACATCGAAGCACTGGCTATAGAAGACGGTACTGCCGCGGATGAGGTGGCTATACTCGCCGAGCGGCTTGGCTCCAAATTTCCTGCTGAAAATATCTACCGGATGAAGGTTAGCCCGGTCATAGGCACGCACGTGGGACCACACGTTTTGGGTGTAGGCGTACTGCCGCGACAATAAGGGCAGATTACAGCGATTTTGCCCGATTACAGAGATTATCTTTCTAATCTAAGTTAGTCTCCGTAACCATCTTTGATTTTTAACCTTTGTTGACTTTTCCGTCCTCTGGTAGCAAAATGGAAATTCAGTCCAGAGCCCACGGTTTGCAGACATGGAAAGGCGGTAATTATGCTAACGGTTGGAGAAGCCATAAGGCAGCGTAGAAGCATACGCAAGTTTCGGCACGACCCCGTGCCGAGAGAAATGGTGGATGAAATACTGGAAGCGGCGCGCCTGGCTCCCTCCGGCAGCAACCGGCAACCCTGGCGGTTTCTCGTGGTCACCGGCCCGGAAGAAAAAGCAAGGCTGCGCCAGATATGCTTGGACCAGGCTTTTATCGAACAAGCGCCGGTGGTATTTATTTGCTGCGCCGATTTACTTGCATATTCCCGGCCATCGAGATTAAAGCGCTCGCAGGAATTTATTGATTACGGAGTTACACAAACTCTATCCGGGCGTTTCGCCGACCCCGAGTTCCGGGCTGCTCTGCTTAATTTGCCCGACTCCGATTTGAGTGCTTTTGTGGCTCCCGCCGTGGCGAACACCTACATAGCTATCGAGCATATGGTCCTTACGGCTACGGCCCTGGGACTTGGTTCCTGCTGGGTCGGGGCGCTCGGTGGTCAGGGTGAGATTAACAGCATGTTCAGCCTGCCGGAAACACTGGTAGTTGCCGCTGTGCTGCCGGTAGGGTACACTGATAAAGTTCCGCCGCCACGACCACGCATACCGGTTTCAGAAATGCTGCTACGTCCGCTGGAAGCAGCTGTAAAATAAAAATAGGGAGAAGAATAGTGTCAGTAGTAAGAACACCCGAAGAACGTTTCGCCGCTTTGCCCGATTTCCCCTATGCCCCTCACTATGTCGATATTAAAGGGGTGCGTGTACATTACGTGGACGAGGGCACAGGGGAGTGTATACTATGTTTACACGGCGAACCGTCATGGTCTTTCCTGTACCGCAAGATGATTAAGATCATGTCTGCCAAGCATCGCGTTGTGGCCATGGATTTCATCGGTTTCGGCAAATCCGACAAATTCGCCGACCGTGATGCTTACACGGTTAAAATGCACAAGGAAACCCTGGAGGACTTTATCCGGTCATTGAATCTGGAACGTATAACAGTTGTGGTGCAGGACTGGGGCGGACTGATAGGTCTCTCGGCGGTGGCAGATATGCCTGACCGTTTTGCCCGCCTGGTCATCATGAATACTGGCCTGCCAATTGGTACATCAAAAATGAGCGAAGCTTACATGGAGTGGCGTAAATTTACTGCAAACAATCCTGACCTTCCCATCTCACAGTCGATGCGCAACGGCATGGCTCACCCGGAGAAGATAACGAAGGAAATCTTGGCCGCCTACGATGCACCGTTTCCGGACGTCTCTTACAAGGCCGGGGCTGCCAAATGGCCTCTGCTCGTTCCCATTAGCCCCGACGATGAGGCCGTTCCTGACATGCGCCATGCCCGCGAAGTCCTGTCAAAATGGGACAAGCCAGCGCTGGTCATGTTTTCGGATGGGGACCCGATTACCAGAGACGGCGACAAATTTTTCCGCTCTCTTATACCTACGGCCAAGGAGCAACCGGAGATCGTCATTAAAGATGCCGGGCACTTTCTTCAAGAGGAGAAGGGAGAGGAGATATCTAAACATATACTGGACTTCATAGCGAGAACGCCGGTCGGTTAATAATATGTAAGTGATCCAAGAGTGTATCAATGAAAATTATGGTAGAGGATGAAGCAGTAGAAATAATAAGAATGGAGCTGGGCCCCTGGAGCACCAATTCTTATATAGTCGTCTGCCAGGCTACCGATGAAAGCCTGCTGGTGGACGCGCCCGGTGACGCGGACAAGGTGTTGAAACAGCTAGCCGGCACCAAGCCGAAGTATATCGTGCTGACACATAGCCACATTGACCATATCGGCGCGCTGGACGAGTTGAAATCGAAGCTGAAAATACCGCTGGCGCTGCATCCAGCCGATGCCTCGGGGCCGGCGCTTAAACCGGATATAGAACTCACGGATGGCGCTACTATAAAAGTGGGCAGGCTGAATATTAAGGTTCTGCACACGCCCGGTCATACACCGGGAAGCCTGTGCTTTTTATCGGGCAACTTTTTGTTATCCGGAGATACTATTTTCCCCGGTGGGCCGGGGAAGACGGGTTCGCCCGCCGATTTCAAGCAGATAGTGAGGTCTATACAGAATAAGCTTTTCGTCCTGCCCGATAGCACGCAGGTATACCCGGGTCACGGTGAGCCGACGGTGCTGGGTAAGGAAAAGAAAGAGTTCGCCGTTTTCTCTACTAAGCAGCACGAGCCCGGGTTGTGCGGCGATGTGCTGTGGCTGTCGTCGTAGACATTACCACCAGACCTCGGCGCGATAAAACGCCTCTGCCAGCTTGAAGTCCTTGCCCTTGGCAAAGCCCTCGTATCTCTGTCTTAGGAAGTCGTTCCACTCCTTGGAAAAGTGTCCCACCTGGCTGTGGTGACAGCGCAGCGCAGCTATCTTGATGTCGTAGGTGTCGGTTATGTCACTGAAGTAATTGGGTTCTTCGGCGCCCCAGAGCAGGACTTCCTGGACTTTGTGAGGTTCAAGCCCTTCTTTTAGCATATCCGGATAAGCCAGCCGGTCGCGGGCATAGGGGAAAACGGCATCGAGTACCACCTGGCCGGTGATGCGGTGGTCGCGGTGCCAGATGTAACGACGGTAAGGGTCGGTGGTGGCCACGACTACCGGACGGTAAATACGAATCTGTCGCACGATTTCCTTGCGGAATCCTGGTGTATCCTCCAGGGACTGGTCGTCATGTCCCAGGAAAACGACTTTATTTACGCCGACCGTTTTAGCCGCCGCGCGCTGTTCTTTCTCGCGGATTTTCGCCAGTCTTTCAGGTTTCATGTTGGGGTCGTTGGTGCCTTTGTTGCCGTTGGTGCAGACCACATAAACGACTTTTTTGCCGTCGCGTGTCCATTTAGCCACGGTGCCGGCTATGCCGAATTCGGCATCGTCGGCGTGGGAAGTGACCACCATTGCGTAGTATTTTTCAGTCATGTTTCAAAGCCTCCGGTTCAGGGGTGTTATATAAAATTGTACGATACTATTAGCCCTTGATACAATGGGAACGCAGACAAAAGACCAAAAACCAAAAGTCAAAAATGGGAAATAAAATAACAGTCAGGAACTGCCGGCCGGAGGACGACGGGGATGCCGCTGCCTATGAAGGCCTTAAAGAAGGGGCGGTCTTCGCTCACCTGCTGAGCAAGCCCGGGTACACTGTGGAGCAGAATCTGTTCTTCGCCGAATCGGATGAAGCCATCGCGGGCTTCATTAACGTGATCCCAGAGCTAGGCATAAACCGTGCCGTGCTTGATTTTGCGGTCAGTCCGTCATACGAAACCAAAACCCTGCTACCCGAGCTATTAAAACCAGGGCTGGCCAGGGCTCGAGAAGTTGGAGCCGCCCTAGCCCACGCGGGCGTTCCTTTCCTGCAAACAGAGGCGGTAGAGGTGCTGTCGACTATGGGATTTAAGCTCGTGCGCCGTTTCTGCGACCTGCAGTTGAACATTTCCGACGTTGACCTTGGCGGAGCCGACCGCATGGACTGGGAGTATCGGTATTTCAGTGATAACGACATGCAGGTTCTTTCGGACATTCAGAACCGCTGCTTTGCCGGTGAATGGGGCTACAATCCGAATACGGTGGAGGACACGGCCTGGCAGTTGAAGGTGAGAAATAACTGTCCCGAGGACGTTATACTAGCTCTGGATAAGGGTGAGGTAATCGGCTACTGCTGGGCAGAATCGGAATGCGGCCTCGAGCCGACTACGGGACAGCCCAGGGGGCGTATCTATATGCTGGGTGTGGACAGTCGATATCGGGGCAGGGGTCTGGGCAAGAAACTTTTGCGGATGGGCCTGTTACATCTCAAGGATCAGGGCCGTGAGCTGATTGAAATAACTGTGGATACCCAGAATACGGTGGCGATTGCGCTGTACGAGTCGCTGGGGTTTCATATATGTCGTGAGACGGTGTGGTATGAAAAGGCCCTTGGTTAATAATTTGATTGTTAAAATCGAAGGGGACCGCCTTGGTTACAGGGGCTCAGACTATGACATCCTGGATTTGGCTCTCCGCGCGGGAGATGTTGGTCATGAACTCTCGCCGCAGGCGTTTATGGTCAGGGCTATCGAGTATGCGCTGCAGGCTGGTGAAGTCCTGTAGTTCTATCATGATAGTCCGTTCCGGCCAGCCGATCAGCTTGTCAGCGTAGACGTGGTAGTCTTTTACTCCGTTCTGGCTGGTCCAGAATTTTTTCGCTTTATCTGCAATGAACCGGTCTAACTCCTCCTCCTGGCCCGGTACAGGGTCGCAATAAACACTAAAGTAAACCATTTTTGTTAGTCCTCCTTTCCTTGCCCCAAAAAGTGGCGGCCCCCTTTCATAGATATCAATCATAGCAGCGAAATATGAAAATATGACGAAGAATGACGGCTAATTGTGTGAAAAATTCGGGGACAGAAAAAAATTGTGAGAAATTGATGGGAGACGCTGCAATTGTAGGCTATATCAGGCGAAGTTGGTGAGGGACCGCCGGTTCAGATGATGAGCGGAGTACTGAGGTTAGTTCGGTCTCGTGCTCCTTGAGCCACTTCTTGTGCTGCTGCCAGTCGGGGCAGTTTTGAGCCACCAGTTCCCAGAACTTCTTTGAATGGTTCATCTCTTTGAGATGAAGCAGCTCGTGGATGATAACGTATTCCACGACCGACTGCGGCGCCATAATGAGCTTCCAGTTGAAGCTCAGGTTTTTCTTACGTGAGCAGCTGCCCCAGCGCGTCTTCTGACCCCGGATGACGATTCGCTCATAGGTTATACCCATCTGCGAGCTTAGCCTATCCGCCATATCGGTTATCAATCTGGCTGCTTCCGCACGGTACCATTTCTCGAATGATGTCTCCAGCAGACCGTTATCGAACAAATCGGAGCTAACTGCCAGTTTATTTCCTTGTAGAACAACCTCTTCGCCGTGGTGGTTTTTCTGCTTTATCAGCTCAAAGTTGCGGCCGAGATATGGAATAGTATCGCCGGGTTCGAGTTTCTTCGGTGCCGTGGGTGGCTGGCACCGGCTCAATCGCGCCAGGTGCCTGGATATCCACCGTTCCTTTGATTTAATAAGTCCGGGAAGCCGGCCATTTGGATAAGAACGCGGCAAAATTATAACGAGGCCGTTTCGCTGGCTTATTTCAAGCCGGACACGGCGTGCTCTGAAGCTCCGTCTGAGCGTGTAAACGATGGTCTGACCATCGACGAGGGCCTGGCGTTTCTGAGTGGTAGGGTCTTTACGTTGATTTTTTGGCATACATGAATCTCAACGTTTCTACAAACGAAGGGATATTTAAGGATACCCTATTCAGCAATAATTGGATCGCCTAATATTAAAACATATCGGCGGGATCAATCCACTTTGGGAAATATTGATAGTGTTCCGGTGGGTTGGCCTCGTCCAGCCCCCTGTAGCTTACCCTGGCCATGGTCAGCCGGCCGCGCTTATCCCGATATAAGCTGGCTAACCCTTTTCCTTCCAGGCTGCTAAGATATTCAGTCAGGTCGTCATCAGGAACATCCAGAAATTCTTTAATGTCGTTCATTGTCATGTGCAGGCCCGGATTTATGCGGTATTCCTCGGCCAGAACCTTCAAAACGTCGGCATCGCTGGCCACGGTTTTCTTTTTCAAAGGCTTGCTCAGTGGCATGGGAACCTTCAACTTCTCGTCGATAGCCCGGATCGGCGGCTTCAAATCGGACATCATGCTCCGCATTCCCATCCGGTAGATAACTACTCTCAAGATTTCGCTGGTGCCGGCAGCTATTTGATTTATCTTCATATCTCTCATGATTCTTTCTACGGGATAGAAGCGGGTGGCCCCATCGCCACCCATGATTTGAATAGCTTCCGTCGCTATGTTCAGTCCCTCGTCCATGGTGTACATCTTCGAAATCGCTGCTTCCAGCGGTACGTCCTGCCCAAGGTCGCAGCAATAGGCGGCATAGTAGGTCATCAGCCGCACCATTTTTAGCTTCCACATCATATCAGCAATCTTGAACTGATTGGTAGTCATTTCCGAAGTGGGAATCCTGAACTGGACCCGACGTTGTGCGTGCTGCACGGCGTATCTCAGACATTCACGTATCTGTCCAAGTCCGGGGGCTGCATTCAAGACTCGTTCCACATTGAGGCCGCTCATCATAATGCGCCAGCCATCGCCCTCCTCACCCAGTCGATTGGCTACCGGAACTCTGGCGTCTTTGAAGCTGAGATAACCGTTATAGGCGCCGTCGTACCCCATAAGCTCATTTATTTTCTCAACGTGAAAGCCCGGCGTGCCTTTCTCTATAACCAGTGCCGTCAGATGGTGGTATTTGGATACGTCCTCTGCCTCATCGCTGCTTCTAACATAAGTCATATATACGTCGCCGGCTGCCATATTGGTCTGAAATCTCTTCCTGCCGTTTATGATATAGTAGTCACCGTCTCGAACCGCGCTGGTTTCCAATGCAGCTATGTCCGAGCCGAAATAAGGCTCGGTCATCACAATCACACCCAGCTTCTTGCCGCTGGCTATGTCCGGCAGCCAGCGTTGCCTTTGTTCTTCCGTACCGTCGTGAACAATCTGATGGACGCCGCCGAACATGGTAGGGCCGAGGGGTATAGCCAGCACGCCGGCGCGTGCAGCTTCTTCTAGGATGATAGCGGCACCGGTAACGCCCCATTCTTCCGCCTTGCCACCATACTTCGCCGGGATCTGTGCCCCAAACCAACCCTTCTTGCCTATCTCCTTTACACCATCCCACGGATATTTCTTCTCCCAGCAATATCTCTCACCTATCGGTATCAGAACCTCGTCCGTAAATTTTTGAGCTTCTTCAGCCAGTTTTTTCTGTGATTCTTTCCACCATGGATATGTGTCCACCTATCCATTCTCCTTTCAGTCTTTCAATTTCAGTATGCTCAAATAATGAACTATTGTCAAGGCATAAAACGGGGTAGAAAGACTAAATATTACGGGTCATTAGCCGGAGAATAAAAGGAAGTTGGGTAAATAACCGGGCTTGCTGGATCTCAGTGAAGGTTAATTTATCTAACTAGTGATTCGGTTGAGCCGGTGGGTTCACCGACGTAAATTATCTTGTCGCGGTTGACGGCAACAAAATCGAACGTCAACGAGGTGTTGCTCTGTATTTGTATGGCCTCTACGTCTGTCAGGGCAATGAATTTATCGGCCCTATCGACTACGTCCAGTATCTGCTGCCAGGCTTCACCGTATATCTGACCTCTCAATAAGTACGATGACAGATGAATCTCAACTGACAGCGGAGTCTTCGGCCTCATCGGATAAATTAATGTCTTGTCTTTGATTGCAGGGTTCGCAGATTGCGCCTCGTCCTTCTCACCGACAAAGAGGATATTGGATTTTCTAATGATTGCGTCTTTAGTATTTTTCTTGGCTCCGTTGGGGAAGCACACCTCAACCTGGTCCAGCGGTAGAAATTCCTTTCCAAAGGGCATCGAGTTGGCCACGACGTTTTGATTTAGCGTGTCAAGCAGGCGCTGGTTAGTCCCACAATAGGCTAGTCCGCTAAAGGTACAGGTCTCCGTGCAGATCACTACCTTTATCTGCTTGAGCTTGGGGTTGCTTTCAAGGACGTCGTTCGGTCGCTGCGATAGCTGTAAAGCCAAGTTTATATTCCTTCCTCTTAATTAACCGTCTGGCTATAGTATATAGTCAGTTTACGATGCTGTGAACCCGTCATAGGTACTCTTTTTACTCGTACAATGGTACCACGGGTGCACTAGTACTCGAGGATTACTGCGGTCGAAAATCAGAAAAGCTAAGGTTTTATTATCACCTTTATAGACTGTTCCCGATTGGTCTGGACCTCGAAGGCTTCCATGATTTTGTCCAGCGGGAACGCATGCGAAATTAAAGCCTTAGCATTCACTTTACCGCTGGAGATAAGCTCGATTGCCGCCTTAATCTCTTCGCCTATCGGCTTTTGCCCTTTACTGTAGGAGCTTATTAGTGAAAGCTGCTTGTGGATTATGTGGTTAATATTCAGCGGCACTTCTTGTTCAAACACCCCGACCAGGACAATACGGCCGCCGGTTCGGGTCATTTCGATTGCCTGCTGCAAAGCCACCGGTACGCCGGAACATTCCATGACGATATCGGCACAGCCACCCCCCTTACCGCTAAAGCTGCGGCCGGTGCCGGTAAGTTCGATTACTTTTTGTAAGGGGTCCTCTTTAGCGGCGTCGATTGCCACGTCAGCGCCGAGTTCTTTGGCTAGCTTGAGTCGCTTCTGAGAAACTTCAGAAACGATGACCTTGGATACGAACTGTTTGAGCACCAGCATCACTGATAGACCAATGGCGCCCAGACCGGTGACTACGGCCGTCTCGTGAGGTTTAGGGTTGGCCATCATCACCCAGCGATAGCCTCCCCAGAGCGGTTCAATGAGGGCTGCCTCTTCCCAGCTCATTGAGTCAGGTATCTTGAATATGTTTTTGTCGAGTACTGCATCAGGAACAAAAACGTATTCGGCATATGCGCCGTTTCTGCCATAGCCGATTAACATATGCCGCTGCATGCTGTCGCACATCCAGAATTTACCCGACTTGCAGTAGTCACATTCGCCGCATGGTTTATGACCAACAGTCGGGCACCACTGGGGCTGTCCCCGAAGGCACCAGAAACATTGTCCGCAACCCTGGGGAGCTACGTGAGTCGGAGCTACCAAGGCCACCACACGGTCACCGATTTTTATACCCTTGACTTTTTTGCCCACCTCCGCCACCTCGCCGGAAAATTCGTGGCCCATGATGAAGCCGGGGCGGGCGAAAATGCCCCTCTTGAACGTATGGACATCAGAGCCGCAAATACCGCAGGCCTTGACCCTGATTAAAACATCGGTCGGTTCAATTTTGGGGACTTCGATGTCTTCCACCCTGAAATCCCTGGCTCCATAAAAAATGGCTGCTTTCATCCTTGTACTCCTTCGTGCACAGCGAATTATATATCAGGCGTCGAGAAGTCTGTAATATTCGACGAGTATTTGGTCGGCGATGTTCGCCCAGCTAAGACCGCCAACGGCATCGCGGCATGCCCGGATATGCTCTTCGTTTTCCGTCCGATGGAAAAGATCTGTTATTTCGCTCGCTAGGCGGTGAGGAGAGTTGTCGGGCACGATACGCCCCGTTCCGTTATTGCGTATGATGTTTTTCAGGTCGCCGACGTCGGTGGCTACGATAGGCGTGCCGCAGGCGAGTGATTCCAGTGCCACCATGCCGAAGCTTTCATAGTATGACGGTATGGCGCAGACATCCGAAGCACTATAATAAATAGGCAGCTTATTCTGTGACACGGGGCCAATTAATCTAACGCGCTCTTCTATATGCAAGTTTTGTGTCATGTTTTGTATCGCCTGTACCTGGCTTCGACTCTGGGTGTCGCCGCCGACAATCATAAGCAGCGGCGGCCTGTCACCGTCCATGCGGGTCATAGCCGTTAGCAACTGCTCCAGCCCTTTTAGCGGGTCCATTCTGCCTACGAAAAGAATCACCTTTTGATGGTCCAGCCCCAGTTCTCTCCGGGCCTGCTCCCTATCTACAGGCCTGAACAGGTCCAGGTTGACTCCGCAGGGTATGACCGAAATCTTGTCTGCAGAGGCGCTGTAAAGCTTAACCAGCTCCTGTTTTTCTCCCGCGGTTGAGGCGATGACGCGGTCGCAGCCGCTTATCACTTCTCTCTCGCTTTCTATCCGGAGCTCAGGCTCGATTTCACCGATGCCTAGTCCGTTTTTAATGGCGCCGAGCGTGTGGAACATGGCCATGTGAGGAACATGCCACAGCGCCTGCAGATCTTTGCCTATCAGACCTGAAAGCCAGTAGTGGCTATGTATCAGGTCGTACTTTAGCTGGTTATGTTTTCTGAAATTTTCGGCGATATCGGACAGTCTTTGAATATAGTCGTATATGGCTATCTTGGGCATGTCTTCGTCGACGCCCGTATCGAGATGGATAATCCTGACATTTTGCCCCAAGTTTATCGCCGGGCCGTGTTCCGGCTGATGTGCTTTGGTATATACGTCAACAGAGTGTCCCCTTTTGGCCAGTTCCCGCGCCAGCTCTCGGACATAAACGTTCATGCCGCCAGTATCGCAGCCACCCAGCACGGCCAGGGGGCAGCTGTGAATGCTAATCATAGCTATGTTGAGTCTTTGTATCATTGGTTACTCCTATGCTGCGTAGCTTAACGAGCAGCTGTACAACGGCTTCTCCTGTCCTCCTAGATGGTATTTGTAGGCTTCGTCGCCTTTAAGGAAGTCGAAGCGTTTTTTATGCCTTTCGATAGCGGCCTTTATGCACAGAGCCTTTGAAACGACCCCTACGCTCAGCCACCCGTAATCGGGTTCGTAGCCGCTGTTATACAGGTACACGGTGTCCTTATAATCGAAACACATCGTGGCGGCTACGGCCTTATTATTAAGCTCCAGTATGTTTAGCCTGAGCAGGTTTTGTTCTGCCATAGCGCGGGCTATCGACTGGAAGAACGATTCCATTGGAGGAGTCAGGAAAGCTGCTTTGTCCTGGCGGCTGTCTCGAAACAGACGCAGAAAGGTGTCCATATCGGATTCATTCGCATCAGTGGCTATTCTGTGGTTCAGGTCGCCTTCCTCGTTCAATCTCCTGAGCTTGCGGTTGAGCTCATGGCGCTGTTTGCCGGAAAGCAATTGCAGGTACTCCTCCCAGCTTGACGGCAGGCTGAGTTCCACCGTCACGTCTTCCGGAGAGCATGAGACCTGCCATTTATATTTTGGGGTTATATTCATCAGGCTGGTTCGTACGGTGGATTCGGGTCTGAGTGGTGCCAGGTCCAGCCGCAGAATTCCTGCTGATTTAAGGTTATCCAGCAGTTCACTGAAAAAGGCATCCTCAATCCCCGGCGCGATCACGAAGTCGAGATAATCGCAAACGTCGATGCTGCCGATGAACGAAGCTGTTTCACCTTTTATCTGGAGAGGGGCGATGCCTATTATACGGCTCTCCTGTTTAACGG
>CAZJID010000041.1:0-18144 GCA_964545945.1 uncultured Dehalococcoidales bacterium | reverse complement strand
AAAGGTAAAATCCCTCTCAATCTCCCTTTTCCAAAGGGAGAAGCCAAAGTTTCATCAATGAAGAGTGGGGAGTTTAAGAGGGGCACAGCCCCTCTTAGAAAAACCCCTTACCTTTTGCCTATGACCCATTTCCTAGTACCTATTTCCTATTGACAATTTATCTATATTCGTATATGGTTATTACCAGCAGTACTAAAGTACCGAAAAGCAGTTTTATCGGGGCAGTTGACGACAGATAGTAATCATCCTGTAACACTGTCTTTGACTGCGAGAGAGGGAGAGATCATGGCTACAGAAGCGGGCCGCGGGGAACACCACTTCTATACAATCGTGCCGGAGGGCGGCGATGACCAGGAGAAGTTGACAGCCGGCAGCCATTACATCGGAGTTGACGCACTTTCCTGGTTCATTAATAAAACAAGCTACTGGTTTCTGGATCGTGTAGCTTCAGGAACGCTGGACATCAAGATGTCCGGGACCTCGGAAGATTATCCGGTGGCTTTAGGCAGATTTCACCGGCCGGAGAAGGCCAGGATCGCTCATGTTTTCGAAAAACCGGTACTGAGCGACCGGAATTACAGAGGCGGGCCGATATCTCTTTCAGCCTCACTTTATGGAGTAAGGAAAGAACCTGTCATCAATGCGGTGCTTAAAAGCGCAGCCATGGTCAGTCTGGGTATTGTTGCCGGAATGGTGGAAACGGCTACTGTCCATGGACCTGCGGGAATACTGGCTGCAGCCGGTAAGGATATCACGACCAATGTTCAAAAGATGCTGGCTGACAGCAACCTGAAATCTGAGACAATATTCGATTTCTCCCTGATAGACTGTTTTATAAAACCCGAAGCCATGATAGGACCGGAAATTTTTGTACTTTTCCATCGCGGGGCCGAGCTAAATGAGTCCAGGTTGTCAGTTAACTACGGGGTGGACGTGGAAAAAACGCAGGGGCTATCGGTTAAACGCCAGAGTGAAATATTGATGCCCTATTATGAGAAAGCTCCCCTGGAGGATGGAGCCTGGCTGCTGCTCAGGTTAAAACGCAGCGACGAATATTCCGGGGTTCGAAGCTGGTTTGCGAATGCCGTCAAACTACGCGACGCAGTTAAGCAGCTGGTCGAGGATGTTAAATCCGGCCTGGTAACTAAAGAAGACGGGCTGGCCCAACTTCAACCCAGTGCCACCGGAAACCAAACGATTCTGGACGAATTTTTCAGGCTGCGCTCTATAATTTACAGTGACGGCGTACTATGCGAGCGCGAGGCTGGAGCTCAGGTAGGGCTACTGTACATCACGATAGCAGCCGCCAGGGACGCGATTAAAAAACTCAATCCGAAAATCCTGACGAATACCATTAACGACGTATATGAACATTTATCCAAGGGACAACCTGTAGCCGGCGAGATGGGGCAAGCATTTGCAGAGCAGGTCTCCCTGATGGCAAGTATTCGTGGCTCGTCGTTTGCCAGAGACACCAGTCCGGGTAGTATTGTGAAACTGTCCGGTAATGAACTTTTTAGCACCATGAAACATTTGCCTAAGACCCTGAATAGATGAACGCCGGGTCGGGGTCAGGGTGAACGCAAAGCAAAATCCCTCTTAATTTCCCTTTACGACCCTTCGACAAGCTCAGGGTGAGCGGGATGGGGAGGCTCCAAAACATGTAGCCACGAGGCTTTAGCCTCGTGACCATGACCTTAAAAGGTCATGACTACACCGGTTTCCGTCATTGCGAGGCCATTCGAAGAAGGCCGTGGCAATGTCATCCTCATGACCAGCGTATATTTACCAAGAGGGGCTGCGCCCCTCTTAAACTCCCCGCTTTTTACATGGAGTGAGAGTGATGGAGTTTTTATAAGGGGTGCCGTGCCCTCTCCTAAACTCCCCATAGTTTACATATGTAAATTGGCTTAGCTGCCTCAAATCACTTAAAATACGTAGTTCACATGAACTATCGAGACGACCTGAGAAACATTGTCATAATCGCCCACGTCGACCACGGCAAGACGAGCCTGGTGGACATGATGCTGAAGCAGTCCAAAATCTTCCGCGATAACCAGCAGGTGGGCAACCTGATACTCGACCGCAACGCGCTGGAGCGGGAGAAGGGCATCACCATACTGGCCAAGAACACGGCCGTCATCTACCGCGGCGTGAAGATAAATATCATCGATACCCCGGGCCACGCCGATTTCTCCGGCGAGGTGGAGCGCGTCATGAATATGGCCGACGGCTGCCTGCTGCTGGTGGATTCCATCGACGGCCCCATGCCGCAGACCAGGTTCGTGCTGAAACAGGCGCTGAGCCAGAAGCTGAAACCGATCGTGGTCATCAATAAAATCGACCGGGCAAATTCGCGGATTCCCGAAGTGGTCCGGCTGACCCAGGACCTGTTCCTGGAGCTGGCCACCGACGCCGACCAGCTCGATTTTCCGGTGCTGTACGCCAGCGCCAGGGACGGCACGGCTACCACCGACCCGGCCACGGAAGGCACGGACCTGATACCCCTGTTCGAAGCCATACTGCAAACGGTGCCGCCGCCCGGTATAGAGTCGGGGCCTTTCCAGATGCTGGTATCCAACCTGGACTACAGCAGCTACAAGGGCAAGCTGGCCATCGGCAAAATCTACCGCGGCAGCGTTAAGCCGCACGACACGGTCAGCGTCATCGGCAAAGACGGCGGCACGGAGGACTTCGAGGTGAACCAGGTGTTCACCTTTATGGGACTGGAGCAGCCGGAGGTGGAGGAAGCCACCGCCGGCGATATCGTGGCCATAACCGGCATCGAGAGGGTAAGCATTGGAGATACGGCAGCCAGCCCCGACCGGCCGGAGGCGCTGCCCCGCATAGAGATAGGCGAACCCACGTTGAAGATGATGTTCGGCGTGAACAGCTCGCCGTTCGCGGGCAGGGAAGGTAAGTACTGCACCTCGCGCCAGCTACGGGAACGGCTGTACCGGGAGCTGGAAACGAACCTCAGCCTGAAGGTGCAGGATACGGAAACGCCCGATGTTTTCCTGGTGTCCGGCAGGGGCGAGCTGCACCTGGCCATACTCATCGAAACCATGCGACGGCAGGACTACGAATTCGAGATCTCGAAGCCGGAGGTCATAACTAAAGAGATAAACGGCCGGCTGATGGAACCCGTGGAAGAGCTGACCATCGATACGCGCGAGGAATATGTGGGCCCGCTCATGGAGATTTTGAGCACGCGCCTGGCGAGAATGGCCAATATGCGCAACGACGGGCAGGGCAATGTGCGGCTGGAGTTTCATATACCCACGCGGGGGCTTATCGGCTTCCGCAGTATGTTTTTGACCGCCACCCGCGGCGACGGCATTATGAGCACCTTGTTTTTGGGGTACGAGCCGTGGTTCGGGGACATCGTTTCCACCCGCAGCGGCATGCTGGTGGCTTCCGAAGACGGTACCGCCGTTACCTACGGGCTGAACAACGCCCAGGGGAGAGGCGTGACCTTCATCGAGCCGGGCACGGCCGTGTACGAGGGGATGATAGTGGGCATGCACGCCCGCGGCAACGACCTTGCGGTCAACGTGGCCAAGGAGAAGAAGCAGACGAATATCCGGGCTTCCACGGCGGATATAGCCATCAAGCTGACGCCGGCGGTTAAGTTCAGCCTGGAAGAGGCGCTGGGCATCATCGGCGACGACGAGCTAATCGAGGTGACGCCGCAGAACATCAGGCTGCGCAAGCGGCTGCTGACGCAGAACGAGCGCGCCAGGGCACGGACGAAAAGTTAAGGAAGCGAGAGTTTAAGAGGGGCGCAGCTCCTCTTGGAGACCCCTCTTTAATTTTTCGCAAACGATGGTATAATGAGACTATGCAATTATCGAGAGAACATTCAATAGATGACAGAGTAGCCATCTTCATCGACGGCAGCAATCTGTATCACGGCCTACGGAGCAGCTTCGGACGGCACAACCTGAACTTCGCCGAGTTCGCTAACAAGCTGTGCGGGCCCCGGCGTCTGTTCCGTACCTATTACTACAACGTACTGCAGGACCCGTCGCAGCGGCCGGACAGCTACCGCGATCAGCAGGAATTCCTGGATATGCTGCGCAAGACGCCGTACCTGGAGATCAGGCTGGGCGGCACCAAGGTATCGCAGGGCATACCCGTGGAGAAGGGCATCGACATTATGCTGGCTACCGACCTGCTGTACTTCGCCTGGAATGATTTTTACGACGTGGCGGTGCTGGTAAGCGGCGATGCCGACTTCGCCTACGCGCTGCAGGCGGTAAAGAACATGGGCAAGCACGTAGAGGTGGCTTACTTCGAGACCGGCGGCTCCAAGGACCTGCTGAGCGTGGCGGATAATCGTTACCTGCTGAACCGGGCCTTCTTCACCGGCCTGTGGACTCACAAGAAACGGTATACCTACCGCGGAAGGGTGCCGGCGGCGGAAACACCGAAACAAGGACAGGGTTAAGTTAAACGTTAAAAGTTCAGGTAAAAGGTCAAAAAATATCTTTAACATTTACGTGAACTTATTATTTTTAACGTTTTATATTTAACTTTCTAAATCCCTCTCATTCTCCCTTTACGGTGGGTTCTCAGCCATTCCTTTTTACCGAAACATGTAGACGCGAGGCTTTAGCCTCGTGCACACGACCTTAAAAGGTCGTGGCTACATTGCTTAGTTAATAATGACAGGTGACCCTTCGACAAGCTCAGGGTGAGCGGGGGATAAAAGGGTGGGCGGGAAATAAAAACTTTAGCTTTTGATTTTTGACTTGCGTTGCTAGACTTTCTCTACGGCTACTTTGCCTTTGCCTTTGCAGTGGAGACACCGCTCCCTAAGTATGGGATGGTCGGCGCAGTACGGGCATTCGATTTCCATCGCGCCCGCTTCATGTCTATCAAAGTCCTTAAGTTTCGAATCAAGCTCGTTGTCGGCGCGGCGTTTGCCCCCGCCGACGTTGGTGACCACCTTGCAGCCGATGGCGAGACAACAGTCTTCTTCGGGAATATCTTCGGGACCCTCCCAGTAGCCTCCCTTGGCGAATATGTCCGGCTTTAGCTGCTCCAGCGTTTTACACACCGTCTGGTCGTCATCCATGGAGGGGATGACCTCGTCGACGCCTTTGATGGCCTCGAGAATCTCTTTTCTGTCTTCGAACGGCCGGAAGACGAAGCCTTTTTTTCTGAGCAGGAAATTATCGCCGTTCAATATCACCACCAGCCTGTCGCCCAGCTTGGCCGCCTCCCTGATGTAGGCGATATGCCCCACGTGTAGTGGATCGAAAGCCCCGCTAATTGCCACCGTGATTAGTTTCTTTGCCATTTCTGCCCCACTTCTTCTTTTTGTTGTATAAATGATAACGCTAACGGAAGGTTATTGCAAAGATTGATTGGAACAATTTAGTCTAAGTCTTCAATCAGTTTTTCAACTGAATCGTAGACCTTTACTCGACCAGCCCTTATGTCCTCGTCCGCCACTTTTTCCGCATCCTGCCATTCTTTCGTCCAGAAATAGGCCTGGTTCTTATCCACCAATTTTTTCGGAATCAGCACTGCTTTCTCATCTATTACTTCTATCTCAACAAGGTCGCCTTCTTCAACCCCGAGTTCCCTGCGCACAGATGCCGGAAGTGTAATCTGCCCGTGCCTAGTGAGCTTGCTATAAGCCGCCATTCTTGATCACCTCCTAAGGTCGCTCCAATGTATCATCGTGATGACCGATATTTCTTAGCGTTATAGTGTTACCCTCAATCTCGAAAGTTAGCCTCAATGAGCGGCTTGCCCTGGCTTCCCAAATGTGGTCCGTTCCTTTAATCTTCTTTACCCTTAGAGCCGGATACCTGATGTCCAGTACCAGATTTCTGATTGCCTTTCGTGCTAGCTCCTTCTCGGCTTCGGTCAGCCGTTGCCAGGCTTTCTTGAACCCGTCAGTTCGAGCAATCCTCATTCAGGCTCTCTTTTTTGTACTGAATTACTATATCAGTATATTACTAATATACAACGGCGTCAAGGGATATTTTAATAATTAAGAGTGTGCTGGCTACGCTATCCCAGTTTCTTATATATGCCGAGTGCCTCATAGCCAGCGGGGACGGCGTGCTGCTTCGCCAACTGAGCCGGGTCGAAGCCGGTGATGTGCCACCCCCCTTTCCAGCCAAGCTCCTTGGCGGTAAGAAAGAAATGCGACATGGCGATGCCTAAATCGAGGCGGTAGTAATGTTTGCCATTGCGCACGCTGGTGGGCCTGACCTGGGCCAGGGCGATGATTTCATTGCCGCCGACCACAAACCGCCACGGCTGGGAGTTGGTCCACGACGGCGCCAGACGGGTGCATTCCAGCATTTCGAGCAGGTCGGAATCTCCGCTCCGGAGCGACGAACCGAACTCTGGGCCGAATACGATTTCCGCCAGCGATTTTCGGCGCCGGGTGTCCGGCCCGCCCAGGTGCATTATGGTGTTGATAGTCCGACCGTAGAACGATGTATCGGGATAGCCCAGCGGAGTCAGTGCAATGACGCGTTCGTTTTTATTAAGCTTCAAGAGTTCACTTAGCGTTTTCTCGGAGAACATGCCCCCTACCCAGCACGTGCCCAGCCCCTGCATGGTAGCAAAGAGTATGACCTGCTCCATGCGGAAGCCGGTCTCCAGCATATAGTGCGGTTTCTCATCTGAGGTAGTGATGATGAAGTGGGGTGCCGAGCCGAAGAGCCAACTCCTGCCAGTCTGAAAGGTCATCCGCTCGGCAACCGTTTTACCCTCCCTGATAAGGTGGAAGCGAACATTGCTGTTCTTGCCCAGGGGGATAGAGGTCCGGCCCGAATTTTCTACGGCGTCCAGGATTTCGGCCGGGACGGGTCCCGACATGTAATGGCGAACGCTGAAGCGTCGGCGTATAGCTTCTCGGTAGTCCATTATGGTGAGAAATTATATGCTAAATCGGAATATTTATCCCACCGCATGGAAAATCCCTCTCAATCTCCCTTTACCAAAGGGAGAGGTTAGTTTCCCCCAGAAAAAAGGGGGGTTATCCGTAGCGCTACCTTACATTCCCCATATTGGCAAGTATTTGTTCCACCACCCCATCAATGTTCTTGAGAACTTCAATATCGTTAAATCTTATTACCTTCAAACCTTTGCTTTTTAAATATTCATCCCTCTCTTCATCCGCTGCTGTAGTATCGTCAGAGCTGTGCTGTCCACCATCAACTTCAATTACCAGTCTTGCTCTGGGGCAAAAGAAGTCCACTACGTAATCACCTATAATTCTCTGTCTGTAGAACTGATAGCCTCCTAGTTGCCGCATCCTCAACCTCAACCACAGATGCCGCTCGGCATCGGTCATATTCTTTCTTAGTGCACGGCTGAGACCCGATAGCCTACTGTTGTAGGTTAGCATTTTTTGTAAAATCCCTCTCAATCTCCCTTTAGTAAAGGGAGACGCCAGTGGCTGTCCTCTTTATAAAAGAGAAGTTTTGTTTTCTCCATATGAAAGTAAATCTTCTATCCCCCTTAGAAAAAGGGGGATTAAGGGGGATTTTCACCTAGCTAAATAAATTCACCTGTTGTGACTTGCCGTCCTTATCGATGTGCTCTATGTGGATGGGGAAGCCCTTGCCGGCAGCAGCCTTAACCTTCGTCTTGGCCAGGTTGAGCAAGTCCATGGGGTCGACGCAAGCCTCCGGTGGCAAAACGCCCTTTTCGGTAATCTTCCCGGTGCCCATGATTATGGCGCCGATGGCGGCGGGTATGCCGGTGCCTTCACCCATGCCCTGGCCCCTCGATGACATGGAGAAGATATAAGTGTTCTTGCCGCCGTCCTTGGTGCCTTTGACCACTATCTTCAGGCAGCCCATGGGCTGGTCGATTTTGGCCTCTTTCATCAGCCGGTCCCGCTGCGAAAGTATATAGGCCACGGCAAACTCCAGCGGCACAACCTTGTGACCCTGCACGTCGATGGCTTTTTCGTCGGTAATGCCCAGCCTGACCATGCCCTTTATCAGCTCGGCGTAAGCCGGCGGCAGCACCAGTCCCAGGTTGGTCACCCTCTTCACGCCCTTGAGATATTTGGGCAGGGTTATGGTTTCCGGATGGGGATAGCCGTAGACATTATAGGTGCCGACGTCTTTAAACTCAGTCTCCTCTTCCAGCGCCTTGCCCGTTTCATCGAACATATTCACCGTGGTGAATTTACCGTTGAGAAACACGGGTATGGGCAGCTTCATCGAGTGAATGCGGTGCTTGACCACCGCTGCGCCCTCGACTTTTTCGCCGCCGTGGGCGTGATATATATCCACCTGCTCCACCTGGTCGAGCAGCGAATCAGCGCAGAACCTGACCAGGACGTTGGCCACGCCGGGGGAGCTGCCCATGCCGATGAGCGCCGAAACGCCGGCTTTCTTCGCCGCGTCGTTCATGGCCAGCAGCTTTTCGGTGGCGTCGAAATCATCGCAGATGTCAACGTAGTTTATCCTGGCATCAATGACTGTTTTCAGTATGGTAGGCCCGTACCTGTAGAAAGGCCCGACGCAGTTCAGTACTACGTTCGAGCCACTGATAGCCTTTCTCAGGCTCTGGGGGCCATCGGCGTCGAACTCGACTGCCGTGACCTTACTCCCCTTGAGCCTGCCAGCTACCTTTCTGGCCGCGCCTATATTTATATCAGCCAGAGTAATTTCAGAAAACACGCCGCTGCCAGCGAGCGTATCGGCGGCTATGCTGCCCACGGCACCGCTGCCACCAAGTACCGTTACTTTAGACATTTTACTGCTCCTTTCAAACTCTGACGCCTTTGCTGAACGGGTCGACCCACTCCTTCAATGAAGCGGCCAGCTCCGGATGGTCATGCGCATATTCTGAGAGTGGAATGCCCTTCATGGTGGCATCTATGGCCTGCCGGAAGGCCTTGCCGCCGGCGATGGGGCCCTGCGGGTGTGCATGAATGCCGCCGCCGGAACCGATAACGATATCATTGCCCAGGGCGGCCATGACCTGCGGCACCATCGACTGCGTAATGCCGCCGGAGGCCATGGGGAACGTGGGCTTCAGGTCATACAGCGGGAACAACAGGTTGCGGGCCACGTTCTTGAATTTGTAATCGATAACCGGCGCTTTGCCGTATGGTGCGGGGATAACCACCACGTCGGCGCCAGCCAGGCGCGGCAGCTTGCCCAGCACCAGGTGAGAGCTGATGCCGTGCCAGGGAGACATGTAAAAGGCGCCGGCAACGTCCATGTGGGCCAGTATGGGGACTTTGATGGCCGGGTCTTCAGCCAGCGCCTGAAGCACCGGGAAGCCGACGGCCAGGTAGTTTATCATAATGGCATTGACTCCCAGCTCCACGGCGCGCCTGGCGTTTTCGAAGACCTTTGGTATCTTGTCCGTCACGTTCACCGTGTACAGCGTGTGCTCGCCGGTCTCCTCGAAGACCTGCTTTTCCACCTGCATATACAGCTTGACGCGCTCCAGCGCCGAATTGAACGAGGCATCAGCGATAAGCTCATCGTCCTTAACGATGTCGCAGCCGCCGGCGGCCGCCTTGCGGAACAGCTCGGCGCCAACCTCGCAGGTGTAGCCAGTGCAGGGTTTAATCATGTTGTTGAGCAAAGGACGCTGGGGGATGTTTAGAAGCTCGCGTATGCCTTTGACGCCGAACCTTGGGCCCTGGAAGCCGTCGACGAACTTTTTGGGGAAACGCATATCCACCAGCTTTATCTCACCACCCATAGAGATATTGCCCACCACCGTGGTCAGCAGCATGGGTATCTGCTCGCCTATATTCACCTCCGGAAATGCCACCTGAACAAACCATTCCCTGGTCTTCAGGTCAGCGGGCACGGTGGACTCGTAGTCGGGCATCTCGTAGACGCCGACCACCTTGGCGATGTGCTGTCGGCGGACTTCCTCGGTCTCGCCGGGGACGGCCACCCAGGTGCCGGTGCTCTGCTCAATAGCCAGGAAGGGGGCCACGATGGGAACGGGCAGCGACGCCGGATACTGGACCAGATAGGTGCCGATTACATAGTCGTCGTAGTTCACACCGTCCGGCAATGCCATGGGCATACTTAAGATTTCGTCACCGTTCATTTTTCACCTCCTCGATTAAATAACAAATTTCTAATTTTATTCACCCTCACCCTGACCCTCTCCCTTCGAGGGAGAGGGAATAGAGGTATGCTAAGAGGGGCTAAAGTTTCGCCGCTATACTTTGATAACTAAGGTAACTCACAGGAAATCTGGTCGAATCTGTCCTTGTTAAGCGTCCGGTAGAAACCTTTGAGGGCTTCGTAAACTTCCCGGTACGAAGAATATAGTTTGTCGTAAATCGCCTTATTTTCCGGCTGTGGCTCGAAGACGCTGTCCACCTTTATCACCTTCTTCAGGGACTCGAAGTCCGGGTATATGCCCATGCCGACAGCAGCCACCAGCGCGGCTCCGACGGCGCCGGCTTCCTGGGAATCCGTGACGGTCTCAATTTTCCTGCCGGTGACATCGGCCATGATCTGCATCCACGGCTTGCCCTTGGCCCCACCGCCGATTATTCTTAGCTCAGGCAGCGGAAACTTGAATTCGTCCTCCACGATTTCCACGATCCACCTGATGTTATAAGCCACGCCTTCGTAAACAGCCCGCAGCATATCATCGCGGGTGTGGTCGGCGCTCAAATTCAGAAAGGTAGCGCGCACGTAGCAATCGTTTACGGGAGCCCTTTCCCCGTACATCCAGGGAGTGAAAATAAGATGATTGGAGCCCGGCTGAATTTGGGCCACTTTCTCATCCATCAAGGCAAAGACGTTCTTGACCTTCGGGTCTTTCTTTTCGGCTTTGTAGAACTCATCGGCGATCCACTGTATGCAGCCGCCGGCGGCTTCCGTTTCGGCGAAAAGAAATGTCTTGTTCGGGTCGGCCGAATGAATGGTGGCGGCGCCGCATCTACCCTGCGGCCTGCGTTTGGTGACCACGCCCACCCAGCCTGAAGTACCCAGGTATACATGGCCTTCGCCTTCGCCTACGGCACCGGAGCCTACGGCGGCACAGGGAGCGTCGCCGGCACCGGCCACAACCGGCGTGCCCAAGGGAAGCCCACATTCGTTGGCGGCTTCAGGTATGAGCCCGCCGACCCTATCGATGGAGCGGACGAGAGGGGGCAACTTATCGATATCCAGCCCCACATAGCTGAAAATGCCGTTCATCCAGGTCTTCTTTTTCAGGTCGAGGCCGAAGACGGAGGCGCCGGTCCATTCCATGGCCTTTTTGCCGGTGCTGCGGTACAGAAGATAACCGGAGGTATCGAGAAGGAAGGACATTTTATTGTAGACTTCGGGTTCTTCCCCTTTAAGCCACAGCAGCTTGGGCATGCCGTCCTTGCCGCACAAAGTAGCACCGGCAACCAGGGCAAAAAAACCGGGGCCCAGAAATTTACGCATCAACCTGTCCGCCTGATGGCCCGCCCGGTTATCCATCCAGATAATGGCGCGCCTTAGAGGGATCCCCTGGCGGTCCATGGGTATAATGCCGAGCATTTGCGTGGCGAAGGTGAGGCACAGTATGTTCTTGGTGGCAACGCCCGTCTGCTTCAGGAGTTGCCTGGTGCTCTCGGTTACCGCGTTCCACCAGTCCGCGGGTTCCTGCTCGGCCCAGCCGGGCTTGGGATAGTGGGTCTGGTAAGGCACGAAGAATTTGCCGTGCACGTGACCTTCGGTATCTACGAGGACAGCCTTATTGCCGCTGGTGCCAACATCGTGGGCGATTATGTAGGTGGCCATCGTCTCCCCCTGGAATGCTCATTATACCACCAATGGCACCTCACCCGTACCTCGGGTGCCCAAAATACTAAATTCCAATTTCTAAATACCAAACAAATTCAAAACAGAAAATTCAAACGGGACTTTAGTCTACCCCTTCGAAAAAGGGAGATGTATACTGGAACTTTGAGAATTAGTATTCAGATATTGTTTGCGATTTGGTGCTTGGGATTTTCCTCGCATAGTTTCTTGACAACCCTAACATAATATGCTAATATGCATACATATATATACTTATATTATATATAAGGAAGGTGCTCTATTGGCCGGACACAATCTTGAATTATTCGCCATGAAGGCAGAGCTGTGCAAGACGTTTGCGGATGCCAAGCGGCTCATCATCATCGATGAGCTGCGGGGCGGCGAAATGACCGTGGGTGACCTGGCAAGGACGCTCGAATTCCCCCAGGCCGTCGTTTCCCGAAACCTGGCCATTCTCCGGGACAAAGGCGTAGTACAGTTCCGGCGCGAAGGGACCAGCGTTTACTATAGCCTGAGCGACCCCAAGATCGGAGACGCCTGCGAGATGGTACACGAGATACTGCTCGACCAGATGGAGAAGAACAAACAGCTTGCCGAAAGACTGGTAGCCTGATTTCTTTAGCAAAAGGAGATTTTAATGGAAGTACGCGAATACGGATGTAATGACTGTCGCATCACGTTTAAAAAGCGCCAGCCGGATGATGCAAAAGTCGAGAAGAACGTAAAATGCACGAACTGCGGCAGCGGTAACGTCGTCAAACTGGACAGCGCCGTCGATAAATTCAGGTTCTTTACCCAGTTCGCCTGGGGAGGCGGCTGAGGTTAGTACACCGGGCCGTGAGCCTGATATTTGAGAACGTTTAATCGTACAAATGTTACAAGTTTTTAACTTTCTAAGTAGTGATTTTACGACTATTTTACGGTTAAGGGGTCATAATGGTAGTTACCTACCATTGAATGTAAAACTAGAAATACAAGGAGCGCAAAAATGGCAAAAGACGACGGCGTAACTATAATAGTAATGAGCGGCGACATGGACAAGGTAATGGCTGCTTTTAACATCGCCATTGGAGCTGCCGCAGCCGGCAAAGAGACCAACATGTTTTTTACCTTCTGGGGCATCAAAGCCATACAGAAGGGCAATCTAACCGGCAAGGGATTTTACGGCAGAATGATGGGACTCATGAATCGGGGCGGCATCAATACCATCGGTCCTTCCCGCTTTAATTTCGGCGGCATCGGCCGGTGGATGTTCAAGCAGATGATGAAACAGCACAAAATAACCCCGCTGGAAGAGCTCCGGCAGACCGCTATAGACCTGGGCGTCAAGTTCTGGCCCTGCGAGATGAGCATGCAGGTCATGGAAATAGATGTGGACAACTTGATTGACGAGGTCGAGAAGTCATGCGGAGTAGCCACCATGCTGGAAATGGCTTTCCACTCGAAAGCGACACTGTTCATTTAACGCATAAGGAGGTAATAATGGCACAAACAGTAGAATCGAACGTAAAGTTGAATCTGGAGGGCCTGCTTTGCCCTATACCGGTAGTTAAAGTAAGCCAGGCCGTTAAAAACATGAACGTTGGCGATGTGCTGGAAGCCACCGCCACCGACCCGGGTGTAATGGCCGATATACCAGCCTGGACCAAGAGCACGGGTAACGAGCTGGTTTCCATGGAGAAAGACGGTAAACTGATCAGGTTCCTCATCAAGAGGGCAAAATGAGCACCCTGGAGATGGTGACCGCCGGCATTGTCGTGCTGGGCGCCGCTATCTTTATCGCCGGCGTGATATACAATATTGTGTCCGGCCAGCTCAAGCCTTATGTGGCTGAGAAAGCACCCATCAAGGGCTCACCGTCTCAAGGCGTCCTCTGGGCTTTCAGCCTGGGGCTGGCACCGTGGGCCAAAGAGAGCGCCCGCATACACTGGGTGGCCTACCTGCGGGGCGTTATCGTGCACCTGGCCATTTTCGTGGGCGCAGCCTATCTGATAGCTACACCCTGGCTGGCACTGATGCCCGAACCGCTGCGCATCTCACTGGCGACACTTTTCGGTATAGGCGCCGTACTGGGACTAATAGGTTTCTGGATGCGCCGGGTAGACCCGGGTCTGCGCCTGATGAGCACGCCGGATGATTATTTCTCGCTGGCATTGGTAACGCTATTTCTGGCAGCAGCGTCGGCATCGGCCTTCAGTGCGGTATTTTTACCCGCTTTCTGGGTAATTTCAGGGGTGACGCTGGCCTATGCGCCGTTCGGTAAAATAAAGCATTTTATGTACTTCTTCTACGAGCGGGTATTCGTAGGTCTGTTTTTCGGACATCGCGGCACACTGGAGTGGAAACATGAGTAGTATAGTAGCAACAGAAGAGAAAATAGGAAAAACAGAAGAAAACGTAGGAAAAACAGAAAACGTAGAAAACGGAAAAGACGAGCTGACCACAGCCAGAGAGATATTCAGCAGTATGGTCGACCGCAGGGTGATGACCGCTCTGGACACCTGCGTCCGCTGCGGCATTTGCACCGAAAGCTGTCACTATTATCAGTCCAATCCCAAGGTTGAGCATACGCCTTATTACCGCGCCGAAATGGTACGGCGGTTGTACAGGCATTTCTTCGATCCGATGGGTCGTGCCTTCCCGAAATGGGTCGGCATCAAGGAAACAACCGGTGACTTTCTATCTAAACTGGCGGACCTGGCTTTTGCCAAGTGCACCCTGTGCCACCGCTGTACTTTCGCCTGTCCCTTTGGCGTGGAGACAGCTGAGATCATGCGCGTCATGAGGGGGGTGGCTACCGCCACCGGCCATGCACCCGAGATGCTGCAGGAACTGGCCAATGCCGCCATCACCAAGGAAGAGAATATCGATATGTTCCGTGATATTTACCGGGAGCAGGTTAAAGACCTGGAAAAGGAAGTCCAGGACACATTAGGCGATTCCAAGGCGCGCATACCGGTGGAAGAGAAGGGCAAACGTATACTTTATGTGCCACTGGCCGGTGCCCACACTATTACGCCGCAGGCTATACTTATGAACGCTGCCAAGGAATCATGGACGCTGGGTATGTTCGAATCATCCAACTACGCCGTTTTTCTATCCGACCCGGTTAAGGCCAAGCGTATCACCGGCCGTGTCATCCGAGAAGCCGAAAGGCTCGGAGTAGAGGAGATAATAGCCACCGAGTGCGGCCACGGATATACGACCCTGCGCTGGGAGGCTGAGAAATGGTTCGGCAAGCTGCCGTTCCGTGTACGAAGTATCCTCGAAGTGCTCGACGATTATGTACGCGAAGGGCGCATTAGTTTTGACCCGTCCAAGAACCTGCAGCCAACGACATATCACGATTCCTGTAATCTGGGACGCAAGGGCGGCATTTTCGACGAACCGCGCCGTGTAATCAAGGCTGCGGCTAAAGATTACAGAGAGCTGGTACCGAACCGGCTGGAGAGCTACTGCTGCGGCGCCGGCAGCGGGCTGGTCGCGGAGCCGGATTGGTTCGAGGTTCGCATGGAGGCTGGCAAAAAGAAAGCCGAGCAGGTCAAGAAGAGCGGCGCCAGCCTGGTTATCACGTCATGTGATAACTGCCGCCTGCAGATCGGAGACCTCAGCGAACGCTACGGTTTGAATGTTGAAGTCAGCAGCGTTTCCGAGCTGGCCGTCAAAGCACTTAAATAGAAATGGGGAGTTTAAGAGGGATGTCAATTTTAGAAAATACTTCCCTCAAAGGTATGAAGAGGGGAGTTTAAGAGGGGCGAAGCCCCTCTTAGAAAAAACTCTATTCCCTCTCCCTTGAGGGAGAGGGCAGGGTGAGGGTGAAAAGGAAATAAACAATGCCAATTTACGAATACCAGTGTAAATCCTGCGGCGAGAAGTTCGAAGCCCGCCGCAACATAAGCGACAGCGATACCGACCTGAAGTGCCCCAAATGCGGTAAAAAGGAGCCTCGCCGGGTATTCTCATCTTTCAGCTGCAGCATGTCCTCGGGCGGCTCGTGCGCTCCCACCACCAGCCTGGGCGGCGGCTGAGGCATCTCCCACTAAGGGCAGTTCGCCCCAAAGCAATCTTTTTCCCGGCATATCCAACCGACGGCATTGCTATCAAGGTTTGCCAAAAATTTCTGCCAAAGATAACATATATATATGCAGCCATTCTGGACCCAAGGATACCAAAAGGGTTCGCCCGAAAAATACATGAATCCTTACAGGTACAACAACGGGAATATCAAAGCCAACCTGAAGCTAAAAGAAACGACCTCTAGATGGCTGCGTTATGCGGTCGATTTTCCGACGGCTTATCCCATCTATAATGAAAACAGCGATGTCCTGGGCGAATATTTTCAGCCGCGAAATGCTAGAAACGTCCCGCTGGCTATCATCATTCACGGCTGGGGCGACCGCAGCGCCATTCCCTGCCACTGGCTAGGGCGGTCACTGGTGAAAAAGGGCTACGCCGCCTTCATAATATACCTGACATTTCATACCAAACGCGTGACTAAAACAATCGCCAGCCATATGCCTTATCCCAACACCGAGGACTGGTTCGAAATCTACCGTGCATCAGTAATTGAAGTTCGCCAGGTACTGGACTGGGCCAACAGCCGGCCGGAGCTGGACACAGAGCGAATAGCCGCGCTCGGTATAAGCCTGGGCGGGTTTGTTTCTGAGATAGCCATGGCCCTGGACGAGCGCATCAAGGCCGGCGTGTTCATGGTGGCCGGAGGCAACTCCGAGATAATTACCTGGAACACCAAGAGCGAGGCTATCGTAAAAGGCCACGGCTGCACGCGGGACGAATGCCGGGAGATACACAGCAGCTACCCGCAATACCTGTCTGAAGTGGCCGAGAGAGGCGTAGATAACGTCGTCCCGCTGACCCATTGTTTCCTGACGGATGCCCTTACCTTCGCCCCTTATCTCAGGGAGCGCCCCGTGCTGATGTTAAACGCAAAATGGGACAAGACGGTCCCCACAGAAGCTACGCTGGACTTCTGGAAAGCCTGTGACAAACCACCGATAAAGTGGCTGCCCGGCTCGCACGTCACTTTCTGGCTGTGGTATCCCGCCATCGCGCGCGAGATAACAGGTTTCCTGAGGTCAACTTTCGGCACACCGGCCACATAATAGGCCTAAAGTACGGGTGCAAGAGCCATCCACTACATTGAAAATCGCTTACGTCGAGTTTGCTTAGGTTCAGCTTTGCTGATACAATATGAGTCGGATTTCCAACGTAGACCGATAGAGCAGCAAGGCAACTGACTCACCTTGAAAAACGAATTTTCTGACCTGACAGCTAAGCTCAAGCTAATATTTGAACCCCGCTCGATAGTCTTTCCGGGGGCAACCAGTAATCCTACGAAATGGGGATTCCGCATATTCGCCAACATCGTTACCAACGGATATGCGGGCCACATTTATCCGGTGAATCCGACCAAAGAAGAAATACTAGGCATTAAAGTCTATAAGAGCGTCACTGAGGTCCCCGAGGTACCCGACCTGGCCGTCATCGCCGTACCTCCTCCGAGCGTGCCTCAGGTCTTACAGGAATGTGCCGATAAGGGAATTAAAGCCGCTGTCGTTATTACGGCCGGCTTCGCCGAGGTCGACAGAGAAGGTGAAAATCTCCAGGCGAAAATAACTGACATAGCGCGCGGAGCGGGTATGAGATTTATGGGGCCCAACACGGACGGCGTGGTAAACGCTCATCACAAGCTTTATGCCGAGATGCCGCCTATTTTCCCTTATGCGGGACCCATTTCCATAGTATCCCAGAGCGGTAATATCGTGGGCACCATGATGAGAATGTCTATAGAAAGCGGCTTCGGCTGCTCCAAGTGCATCAGCAGCGGCAACGAAGCCGACCTGCATGCCGAAGACTACATTCGATACCTGGCAGACGACCCGCAGACCAAGGTCATACTCAGCTACGTTGAAGGTTTCAAGGACGGCAGCCGATTCTTCGAAGCAGCCAAAGAGGTAACCAGGAAAAAACCGATTGTAATGCTTAAAACCGGGGAGACACCGGCCGGAGCCATCGCTGCCAGGTCACACACGGCATCGCTCGCCGGCATGGATACCGTAGTGGACGCCATGTGTCAGCAAGCTGGAATAATAAGGGCAAGACACTTGGACGAGCTCGTTGATGCCGGTCTAGCCTTTCTATGCCATCCCCTGCCGAAGGGACGGAGAGTGGGTATAGTCACCGCGGGCGGCGGATGGGGTGTGCTGGCTGCCGACGCCTGCGCCAAGGTAGGACTTGACGTCGTTCAATTTCCTCCTGAGTTAATCGACGAGCTAAATACCTTCATGCCGCCGTGGTGGAGCCATGGTAATCCAGTCGACCTCGTAGCCGGGATATTTGGAGAGAAGGTGCTTGAATG
>CAZJID010000040.1:7543-18158 GCA_964545945.1 uncultured Dehalococcoidales bacterium | reverse complement strand
TGAACGGCGCAGCGGCAAAAAACGGCCGAATATCGACTGCTGGTAAAGTCGCCTGTTGTCCAGTCGGCTACAGCGAAGTGGTGGAATGCCCCCACAGCAGGGATTGATAAGAAGGAGCACAACATCACCAGCACCACACTAAACTTAATGACGGATTGTTCAGTGATTATGAATGCGCGTGTAAACCTGTTTCTTAACTATTTGAGGACATGAAACATAAATAATATGGGGAAATATTTGTAAGAATTTAGTTCGATTGACTTAGCAATACTTTTTAATTTTCTTAGCTTATTATCACTGTCTGTCTGCTGCCTGCTTTGATGGTCTTGACTCCGTCGGCTGAGAGCATTCCTTTTTGCTCCAACTCTTCTATAGTCTGCTGGATAGTCTGGGTCAGAGGACGATTGCCCAGCCTCTCAGTAATGGCGTGAGCCCGCATAAAGGCTGTGACGGTGGCAGTTTCTGACGGCTGATACTTAAGGGGACATCTTGTTCGGCTCTGCTACCATGTGTCAGGGCGTTCCTTTGTCTAATTTTATCCGGTGCGATGTAAAGCTGGTTCAGTGTAAATTTGACGAATAATTTTCCGGGACTCTTAATTCTACAGTGGTTCTGGATTGGCTACAAGACTGACCCGTTGAAGAATCCTGTTAGCCTGCCGTTTTTCACCATATTATTGCGACCAAAATCACATACAATGCTGTCCATAGTTAATACAATATTATTAAGTTAATTAATAAAGGAGGTTAACTAAATGGCTATCATTGTGAGAAAAAATGGTGGTGAGGGGGCTATTATTCCGTTTACCCGTCCGTGGGGTCTACTCGATGATATCGAGACACTGGCCAGGGAGATGTGGGACGGCTGGCGACCGTACACGTTTGAGCATGCCTTCGTACCATATACCGACATTTACGAGGAGAAAGACGGGCTGGTCATGAAAACCGAGCTTCCCGGCGTAAACAAGAAAGACCTTGACATTAGCCTGTCAGGTGACAGGTTGACAATCAAGGCGGAGAAGAAGGAAGAGGTCAAAGAAGACGCTACCCATCATACTCAGGAAAGGTATTACGGGCAGTACTTCCGCTCGGTGCAGTTACCGTATCCCGTAAGGGAGGGCGAGATTACAGCCACGTTTGAAAACGGTGTGCTTGAAGTGAGACTGCCAAAGGCCGAAGAGGTCAAACCCAGGAAAATTGAAATCAAGGCACATCTTCCTGAGGGTAAAACCGGTAAGCGACAACGGAAGCCCAGAGCTAAAAAGAGCTAATATATCACAGTGACATCGATGAGACAGGGGTTGGGAGTAATCTCAACCCCTGTCTCTATTATTGAGTATTTCTAAAAGCAGGCACGGACTTTCTGCGGGCGAACAGAGATATTATCCAATATAGAACTAAAAGACGATGAATTTTGGATGAGTCTACTGTATAATTGGACGTTCAGGTTGCAGATGACATAAGTATCAATCGCCCTGCATAAGAAAAACGGCGGCGAATAACCGAAAAATAAAATGTGTGAGGAAGCAAATGGTAAAGAGAAACGCAAATTTTAATCCCGGACCGGCTGCTCTACCGCTGGACGTTCTTAAGATCGTGCAGGAGGAGCTTCTAGATTACCAGGGCAGCGGAATATCGATTCTGGAAAGCTCCCATCGCGGCAAGGAATTCGAAGCGGTCAATGACCAGGCAATAGCGCTGGTACGGGAACTGCTGGGGCTCGGCACCGATTACCACGTGCTGTTTATGGGTGGCGGCGCATCCACCCAGTTTGCGCTGGTGCCGATGAATTTCATCGGCGATGGCCAGATGGCCGCTTTTATAGATACCGGTGAATTTGCTTCCAAGGCTTTGAAGGAATGCCAGAACGTGGCCAAGGCACACGTGGCGTTCTCTTCCAAAGAGGAGAAATATAGACGCGTCCCGAAGATGAGCGAGATTAAGTACCCGGCGGATGCGGCCTATCTACATATGTGCACCAATAATACCATCGAAGGGACCCAGTTCCATGAGTTTCCGGATACCGGAAAAGTTCCGCTGGTTGCAGATATGTCTTCGGATATCGCCTCCAGGCGGCTGGATTATAAGAAGTTTTCAATGTTCTATGCAGGGGCACAGAAAAACCTCGGTCCGGCGGGTGTAACGCTGGTGGTCGTTCGCGATGATTTTCTGGCGAAGGCCAAACAGGGCATGGCCACCATTTTGAGCTACAAGACTTTTGCCGACAATAAATCGCTGTACAACACGCCTCCCGTGTTCGGGGTTTATATCATGAAGCTGGTACTGGAGTGGATCAAGAGCCAGGGAGGCCTGGCGGGGGTGGAGAAGGTCAACGTAGCCAAAAAGGATTTGCTGTACAGCGCTATCGACGCTGCTCCGGATTTCTATAAAGGCCTTGCTGAGAAGGACAGTCGGAGCTGGATGAACGTCACCCTGCGGCTGCCGGCTGAAGAGATGGAAGATAAGTTCGTCGCCGCTGCCAAAAAGGAAGGATTGCTGGGCATCAAGGGCCACCGCTCCGTCGGGGGCATCCGCATCTCGATATATAACGCGGTGTCTCTCCAGGACGTGCAGAAGATGGTCGACTTCATGGGACAGTTCCGCAAGTCCTGCTGATATATATTATTGATTCCGAGCTCGGAGTTCAGAAGCGGCAGATTCCGGCCATGCAACCGCTGTTTGTATCTTGTTCCCGGTTTTATGCCTTATCTTCCCTTACCAACATCAGGGGAGTATATCCCTCGTACAGGACTTTTTCAGCTACACTGCCGAAGACCCAGCGGCCGATACCGGACCTGCCATGTGTTGACATTACCACCAGATCGGCGTGAATTTCGCTGGCAAGGCTGATGATTTCTTCGGCTGCGTCACCGAACCTGACTTGAGTTTCTACGGTCACTCCCTTTTGCTTAAGTTTGCCCGCGATTGTTTCCAGATAATCTTTGCCCAGCGCTTTATCCGCTTCCATTTGATCTTCCGAATAGTAGGCAACAAAAGCTTCGCCTGCAGAGGAGAACGCTCCATAACTCATCTCCAGGACCCGAAGAAGCACTACTTTTGTCCCGAGTCTGGAAGCAAGCTCTACAGCATAGGGAATGCTAGCCTCGCTAACTTTCGAGCCATCCAGTGTTAGCAGCAGCTTGGTCAGTGTTCCCTTCTGCCGCATGTCCGGGTGGTAGCCTTTGGCTCTGATGAGTGCCACCGGTTGGGTGGTAGCCCTAACGACCTTATTGGCTACGCTCCCGAGCGCCCCCCGCGTAATGCCGGATTGGCCATGTGTCGACATGATGATGAGGCCGATATCTTGTTTATTCGCATATTCTATAATTTGTTCGGCAGGGTTACCGTCGAAAGCTACCGAATTTACCTGAATCGTCTGCTTCTTACCCGATTTCGGAAGATAGGCCTCGGCAGCCTTCTTGGTGACCTCTACTATATTCTGAAGATATAGATGGCGCATACGCTGATATGAATCGTCAACCAGTTCACTAACGAATATAAGCGTGACCTCGGAACCAAGTCTACCGGACAACTCCTCGGCATAGGGCAGAGCTACCTCAGCTAATGCCGACCCATCCAGGGGAACAAGTATTCTTTCATACATTGTTAATCCTCCTTGCCCGCACCCGGTGCTTTCAGTACCAACTTAAATGGTTAATGTAAACGGTGGCGGCAAGCCCGCTATAACGGGAAGTTGTCGCCCTGGATTCCTAACCGCCGGCTAATTCTTTACAGGCCGAGTATATATTGCCGAACAGCTTCTCTATCTGGCCCAGTGGCGTCGAGGCAAAGGCTATCCGGAACAGGTTCATCTCTCCGTAGCAGATGACTCCGGTGCTGTATTTGTTCAACAGCAGCTCCCACACCTTATCCGCGCTGGTGCCCTTCAGCTTGACACACATGAAGTAACCGGAATTGAAGGGCAACGCCTCAAAATACCTGGCGTATTCTGGATGTGCTTTTAGCACTTCTTTGACTTTCTGGTAACGCTCTTTTATTTTCGCCCTGTTTCTCTGTTTTTCCTGTTCGTGGGCACCGGAGTTCAAGGCGCGTAAAAAGGCGGATTGAGACGGATGGGCAGAATTAGAAATGTTTCCTCTCACTGCTCCCGCCGTCTTGTCTTCCAGGGCTTTGTAGAGTTCTTTGCTTCCGTTCTTGATGCCGTAGGTCACGAATCCTACACGCAGGCCCCAAGCGAACTCCTCTTAGGTTATACCGTCGGCTTTAATGGCCAGAAGGTTCTCATGAGAACTAGCCAGCCCGGCGAACAGAGATTCGGTCATCGCTGCGTCCTCGAAGATAAGGCCGAAATACGAGTCATCGAGTATGACCACAAGTTTGTTACCGGCTTCAGCGGCATCTTTCAGTACGCGGGCAATATCCGCCGCCTCTTTTGCGGTCGGCGAGTAGCCCGACGGGTTGTTGGGAAAATTCAGGAGCACGATTTTCTTGCCGACGCCACCTGAAACGACCGCTTTTTTGAAGGAATCGATGTCGAACCTCTCATCCTTGAACAGGTTGAAGAATTTCAGCTTCGCGCCGTAGGCATTGTCGAACACGAGGTCGTAGTTTTCCCAGTACAGGTCGGTCAGGATGATTTCGTCGTTGTCATCGACAAACATGTAACCGATGATACTGAGCCCGTTGGTGACTCCACATGTAACCACCGGCGTGCTGATCTCCTGCGCTCCAAGCGAGGGATTCTTGGCCTTTATCAGCTCTTTCCATTTATCCCGCAAGGGCTTGAGTCCCTGGCTGGGAGCATACGGGAAGGCGTCCTTGGCATCCAGCCCGAAGATCTGGGCGATACTGGCCAGGACCATGGGTTTGCCGTCGTCTTCGTAGGCAGTGCCGATGGTGGCATTGATTTCTTTGTCCTTGGCCGCGGCTCCCTGGGCCAGGATTCCCATTGCCGGGAAGTAGATGGCCCTTCCCTTCTTAGACAGCAGTTCATACACTGTCTTATTGTGAGTCTCTAAAATCTGGTTGAGCCCCGTCGCCTGAGAATTAAGTGCCGACATGTTGTATCCTCCGGTTCTGTATTTTTGACTTTGACATTATACCGTTTCCGCCAAGATTTTTCTGGCATCGGAATATCGTATCGCTTGACCACACAATATAGCGGATTGTTCAATCTTATGTTGTGCTCTCGGTCTGTTGATCCTATTATCACATAACTGCTGATGAGGGGCTACGATTACTGAAGTAGTTCGGATAATAATTTAGTTCGAACTTCATCCTCAGTCTGAGTAGTTAAAAGTTAGGTTTGATGTTGGGCCAGCGATAGTATGTGAACTAAGGCCACGGGGCTATTCACTTACGTAAGTCTGGAATTTGTCCCATCTCCGCTGAAGATTTATATTCGCAACAGCAGCGATGTCCTAATAATCACACTTGCAGTGGGCTATGAATATATGACAAAATTGGCTGCACAAGACTGATTATGGCTTGCGCACCATCTTAGCCTTGCTTATGTACTCATCTATCTTTTTCCTGATGGCTATCTTGTCGTACTTACCCATGCTTGTCTTGGGTACGTCATCGCAGAACGCAACGTAAACGGGAAGCATCCACTTGGTTATCTTACCCTTGTCCACACCTTCTCTTTGCAGGTACGTAAGGACATCTTCCTCATTCGCTTTGGTGTTGGGTGCTAACTTTACCAGGGCCATAGGAATTTCTCCCCACTTCTCGTGGGGGATGCCCACATAGGTGGCCTCCAGAACGAACTCGGCATTGGCCGTCAGGTTTTCAAGCAAAACGGTGGGCACCATCTCGGAGCCACTTCTGATTACATCCGTTAGCCTGTCGGCGATTATTACGTAGCCGTCTGTGTCAACCTTGGCCACGTCGCCGGTGTGGAACCATCCGTCCCGCCAGGCGGTGGCTGTCATATCCGAGTCCTTAAAATATTTCTCCATGATCCAGTGCCCTCTCAGCACTATCTCACCCATTGTCTTGTTATCATGTGGCACATCATTGCCGTTCTCATCGATAATCCGGCAATCAATCAGTGACATAGGTAGTCCGGTCTTGACCAGGACCTCTTCAATCTTTTCCCGTGGCCAGTTTACCATGTCGCGCTTGATGGTAGAAACCAAAACACCGGCCTTGGTCTCGGACATGCCGAAGCCCGACGTGGCTTTCATCGTTGGGAACAGCTTCTCAGCCTTGAGCTTCAAACCCAGTGGCAGGGCACCGCCACCGACGATGATATCAGTGAGGCTACTCAGGTCATACTTCTCAATGTCCGGGTATTCGACGAGCATGGCTAACATCGTTGGTACCACCATCGTGCTGGTCACTTTCTCAGTCTGCACCAGTTCACAGAAGGTCTCAGGAGTGAACCGACCAGAGAATAGCATCTTGGATGCCACAAATACGTGATAAAAGGGTGCTCCCCAAGCATGGATATGGAATAGTGGGACGTTGAGTAATGTCACCGCCTGGTTTGGCCGTGGTGGGTCGTCAGGAAGTCTCGGAGTAAGAAACGCGGCAACCAGCATGCCCATGGTTTGAAGAAAAACCTGACGGTGAGTGTACAAGACTCCCTTGGGCAGACCAGTGGTGCCAGTAGTGTAATAGAGAACAGCATAGGTATCTTCGGAAAAGTCAGGCCAATCATACGTAGTCGGCTGCCCCTTTATTAGCTCCTCGTATTCATAGAGCGGCTCTATTTTGGTTCTGGGTAGCCCCGGCTTATCAGACATGTATATAAATCCTTGGACCTTAGGCTTTATCCGGTCGTACAGTGCTTCAACCAGAGGCAGGATAAGATCATCAAAGAAGACGAGTTTATCCTCGGCATGGGTTATGGTATAGGCCATATGGTCCAGCGATAACCTCAAGTTGATTGGGTGCGATATTGCTCCAGCACAGGTGGTTGCATAGATATTCTCCATGTGCCGATGGTGATTGAGGGCCATGGTTGCTATCATGTCCCCTGGCTGGAAAGCTCCTCCTGGCTTTACCCCTAAAGTTTTCATTGCGTTGGCCAGTTGGCAGGTACGCTCATGCCACTGCTGCCAGGTAAACCGGAAATACTGGCCAGCACCATTTCGGTAGACCATGGCGATATCATCCGGATATAGGAGTAGCGGCCTCTTCAGACAGCCCTTGATGAGTAACGGGTAATGTGTACTGTATTCAGGATAGGTCTTCTCTTTCATATCCTTTCTTCGCCCTCTTATCAATGATTGCAAAAACTAGGGACGTTTTATTAAATATTAGTTGGCCCGTCAAAAACTATAATCTAAGTCTAGTTAACGTACCTTGTTCTGTCAATGCATTGCACGCACCTATTAAACGTTCTGGCTTATTGTTACCCTACAATAAGGAGTATAACGTGTATTCAGTGTCCATGCCGTCAAAATGGGATATAAGCCCGGTGCCGATATAGCCCGAGACGCCGGTGATAGCTGTGTTCTTAATTAGCTATTTTCCGTGTTCTGGTTAGATATCGATAAGCCGCTGCAGCTTGAGCTCGGGTGAAATTCGCTTCTGCCGGTTATTTGGCCAGGATCGTAGCCAGCTCCAGCAGATTCAGGTCCAATTTCTTCTTGTGACTGGCCACTTCCTTGAGAGAGGTAGCTCTAATCTTATCTTCTATTAGGCCGAGCAGCACGCCGTGCTCTCCCCTGGCCAGATGCTCGGTGGCTGCCGCGCCTAGCCGGCTGGCAAGCAGACGGTCGAACGAGCCCGGCGTACCGCCGCGCTGGACGTGACCCAAAATCGTTGCCCTGACTTCGAAACCCAATCGCTGCTGATGCTTCTGGAAATGATGCGCCAGCTTGTCGGCATTGTTTTTAGCTCCCTCCGCGACTACTATCAGCGCGTGGGACTTGCCCCGCTCATAAGCAGCGCGCAAGATTGCGGCCGCAGACTCAGGGTCTATCTCCGCTTCGGGTATGATGATGGCGTCGGCTCCTCCGGCAAGGCCCACCATCAAGGCCAGATAGCCGAATTCACGGCCCATTACTTCAACGATGAAGGCCCGCTCATGTGAAGAAGCAGTCACCTTGATGCGGTCTATGGCTTCCAAAGCGACGTCGAGTGCGGTATCGACCCCGATGGTGATGTCCGCACCGTAAAGGTCGTTGTCTATAGTGGAAGCGATTCCTATCACGGGATAACCCAGCTTCGATAATTCGTGGGCGCCGGTCTGAGACCCGTTTCCCCCGATAACTATCAGGGCATCGATACCGTTACCCTGAAGTGTCCTCAGAGCCTTGAGACGGCCTTCCTCCGTTTCGAATTCGGGACAACGACTGCTGCCGAGCATGGTACCGCCCTGGTGGATTATTCCTCCCACGTTTCGGGCTTCCAACGCCATTTTGTTATCGTTTACCAGACCGACATAACCGTGCTGGATACCGAAGACCTGCCAGCCTCTGTCCAGGCCTGTCCGCACCACGGCCCTGATAGCCGCATTCATGCCGGGGGCGTCGCCTCCGCTCGTTAGAACTGCGATACGCTTCATATATTCCTCCTTGTTTACAGGTATCTAAAAAGGAAGGCTGTCACATACCTGCCTTATACATATTATACAAGAACAGCGACATCTTTAATCAGGGATTACGATAAAAGAGCGTGCCGCTGTGGTGCCCGTTTTAAGCGCCCTGCCGTAAATTGACAGAAAGTCACAACGGAATTAGAATTAAACTCTAATATCGGAAAACCGATAGATAATAATTTGGGGAGATAGGGAGGATGACAGAGGGCACCTGAACCGCTAAGCGATATTGCGGTGGTTGGTGCCTTTTATTATTGTGTTTAATAGACCGCCAGGAGAAATCTAAAGAAAGGAGAAAGGAAATGGTTGCAGTGGAGATTTTGAAAGGATTTGAGCTCTTCAAGGGGATACCTGATGACAGTCTGACCGCACTAACTAAAATTTGTCACGCACAAACCATGAATCAAGGTGATCGTATTTTTGCAGAGGGAGCCAAGGCAAAGGACTTACATCTTTGCCGCACCGGGAAGGTCGATATCTTGATATGGGTTCACGAGCCGTGGAATAAAAACATTGCAGTCCATAGAGCCGTGCCGGGGGAACTTTTTGGTTGGTCTGCCCTGGTAGCGCCATACACTTATACGGCGTCTGCGGATTGCGTGGAATCCGGAGAGGAAATTCTGATTAATGGCTCCGAGTTGTTGACCTTCTTTAGCCAGAATACTGTTATCGGATACGAGGTTATGGCAAATCTCAGCGCCAATGTAAGTGCCAGGCTAACACAGACAAGGCAAAGATTGGTCAACGAATGGCTGAGTTCGGGGTGGCCCACGAGTTCTGGGACGTGGGGTGAACAGGGCAAAAGATAGTTGAAACCACCGGAGGGTCGTACTAGCTTAAAAACCGATAAAGCTAGCGATTGTTAAGTCAATAAAATTCCTTTATAATTGGCAGCGGCGACAGCACTAAAATAAATTATCATTATAAAAGGAGGTTCACATGAAACTGGAGGACATCAAGACCCTCGGTGTGGCTGGTGCGGGAGTGATGGGCGGCGGAATTTCTCAGATAGCGGCACTGGCCGGCTACAAGGTTATCACCCGTGATTTGAACGACGAGATTCTGGCCAAGTCTAAAGAAGGCATTACCAACGGACGTTTCGGCTTGAAAGGGGCCCTCGACCGCGGCAAGATAACACAGGAGCAAATGGACAAGGCACTGGGTAACATAAAATGGACCACTAAAGTGGAAGATCTCAAGGATGTGGATTTACTTATCGAGGCCATCGGTGGAGGTGGTGCAGGGGAGATGGAGAACAAGGACCTTAAACTCAAGATATTCAAGGAGCTTGACGGTATCGTCAAGAAAGATGCGATTTTTGGCAGCAATACCTCGTTTTTTACTATCCGCGATATAGCGGCGGTAACCAACCGCAAGGATAAATTCCTGGGTATACACTTCTTCAGCCCGGTACCGGTTATGAAGGTAGTAGAGGTAACGTGGACCCCCGAAACCTCGAAAGAAGTAACCGATGCCGTGGTAGGATTCTGTCAAAAAATCGGCAAAGTACCGGTACGTGTCAAAGACGTACCCGGCGACCTGGGCTTCATAGGCAACCGCATCTATTTTGCTGCGGTGAGAGAAGCGCAGAAGGTGCTTAAAGAGGGAATCGTGGAAAAACCGGAAGATATCGATGCCGTAATGACCATGGGCTTTAACTGGCCGATAGGGCCGATGATGATGGGAGGCGGAGCCAAGTCCGGCTGGAAGTAAGCCGAACTTCCAATTCTGTTAAATAAAGGGTGGCGCCTGCATGCTGAATTTGCGGGTGCCACCCTTTATTTATTTCGTTGGCGGGAGTTGAAATGAGGGTACCCGAGAGTCTTGTTACAGGTTAGCTCTCATGTTATCATCGGAGAAATTAAGTGCCTTTTAATTGACCTGGCCGGACTATCAATGGTAAGGAGGCGAGTGCAATATGGGCGATGGTGGTACGGAACAGGGTCTATATAGCCTGCGGCGTGGCTATGGTGCCATGCCTGGTGTTAATCGCGCTGTACAACTGGCTGTGGCAGGAAACTTTTATCTCCAAATACCAGCCCGTGTTCGCTCTGGAATGGATTATGGTCTGAGCTTTCGGGATTTCCTAGATGATTAAGGGTGA
>CAZJID010000040.1:0-7443 GCA_964545945.1 uncultured Dehalococcoidales bacterium | reverse complement strand
TCCGAAAGACTATTGGCAGCGGAATATACTATTGTAGTAACATACCGCATTCGTATTGTTCGAGACTACTTATGAGCCATCATTGACACCTGGTAAAGACAGCTCCGGCTGAAGTCGTCAAAACCACATGAACCTGTAGTTCAAGGAGGTCATTATGACAAAACGATACATTCCAATTGTTTCATTCCTGCTAGTCTTCATATTTACATTTTCCGGATGTGCTGTGCAGAGTTTATCCAATGTTAGTGCTTCTGCTCCATTACCTGTGGCGGCTTCACCTGTAATTTTGTCATCTCTGTCTAACGCAACTGTGACGGATATCGAGGCAACGCTGGAAAATATCTACACGCAGGTTAACCCGTCCGTGGTCAACATACGCGTCGTTCAGAAGCAGGAAGTTACGCTTCCCACTCTTCCGGAAATTCCAGGTTTTCCGTTTTTCAACATACCGACACCCCAGGGGCCACAGGAATATTACTCAAGTGGATTGGGGTCCGGCTTCGTTTGGGACAAAGAAGGCGATATTGTAACCAATAACCACGTGGTCTCCGGAGCAGACCGTATCTCAGTTACTTTTGAGGACGGCACAGTTGTGTCAGGGAAGGTCATAGGATCAGACCCGGACAGTGATTTAGCTGTGGTAAAAGTTGACATGTCGGCGGACCAGCTGCGGCCTGTGCAACTGGCGGACTCCACTCAGGCACAGGTCGGGCAATTGGCGGTAGCTATCGGCAACCCGTTTGGCCTAGAGGGAACCATGACGGTAGGTTTTGTCAGCGCCCTGGGAAGGCTTCTGCCTGCCGACAGCCAGTCTACAGGCGGTTTGACATACAGTATTCCCGATGTTATTCAGACGGATGCAGCAATCAATCCGGGTAACTCCGGGGGCGTGCTGGTTGACCGTGACGGCAGGGTCATCGGAGTGACGGCGGCTATTGAGTCCTCAGGGGGGTCAAATGCCGGCATCGGCTTTGCCATACCCTCGGCCATAGTGCAGAAAGTGGTACCTGTGCTTATTAAGTCCGGGCATTATGAGCACCCCTGGCTGGGAGTTAGCGGACTATCGCTGAACCCGGATATAGCTATAGCTATGGAGTTAAAGCCGGAACAAAGAGGAGCACTTATAATTGATATTACGCCCGGCAGCCCTGCCGATAAAGCCGGACTGCATGGCAGCGACCGGCAGACTACTATTGACGGGGAGCAAGTGAGAATCGGTGGAGATGTTATAACAGCTATCGACGGACAGACGGTTAATACTTTTGATGACGTCGTCACCTACCTGGCGAGGTCAACGGAAATCGGCCAGACCATCACCCTTGACATCTTGAGTCAGGGTAAAGAAAGTCAGGTGAAGCTAAAGCTAGCAGCCCGGCCTGAAACGCAAAAATAGCTGAAAAATAGAATAAGACGTACAATAAAACCGGTATAAGAGACAAATATACCGATATGCTCTATAGGAAAGAATAGGGCAGCCAGATTGAATGAGAATTTGGTTTAAACAGTTACTGATTCCAGGCATTTTGTCCCTGGTCGTTCTCTCATTCGGGTGCACGGCGAAGCCTGTACAGCCTGTTGAATATACGCAACCCGAACTGAGCTATCTGCTGCTTTCTCATTTTGGTAACGTGTTTTGGTGCGACCCGGATTTTTATCCTGTAGCCCGTGTCGGGCAGGAAGAACAGAATGCCGTTCAGCAGTTTTCCTCTATCAGAGCCGATGGCGTCGAGTTCTCGGCAATCATAGAACATCTCGGCCTGCTGGACAAAGCGGAATACACCGACGCCCAGAAATTGCAGATATATCGGGAATATAAGAAGCTCAAGTATGCACTACAACTGACTCCGGCCGGAGAAGTATACGATTTCACGCTGCGAGTGGGTGAAGGCCAGGGTGAAAGCATCGAAGGTACCATCACCTTACTCGGCATAATAAAGGTGCTTAGACGCGAGTCCAGTTTTAATACCTGCCCCATTTGTCTTATCAAAGGTACTCTTATAGACACTCCAGCGGGACAAATACAGGTCGAGGATTTGAGTGAAGGCATGCCCGTCTGGACTGTCGATGGCACGGGTCGGCGCGTTGCCGGTGTGGTAGTCAAAACGACGTTCGCCGATGTAAGCACATCCTTTCCGGTGGTGAGGGTTACACTTGATGACGGCCGCGGAGTAGCGGTGTCACCGGGGCATCCCACGGCGAATGGAAGAGCCCTCGGCGATTACCACGCAGGTGATATCTTGGATGGTGTGTCTGTGGTGGCAGTAGATATAATGGAGTATGGTGGCGGCGCCACGTACGACTTATTACCTTCAGGTGCAACAGGCCTTTATTGGGCTGACGGCATCCTGTTAAAGAGCACTTTAGACGCGAACTAAATAAAGCAGGTAATTTGCTTAATTCGCTGAAGGTTTCTGTGCTCGGCGGCCCGACGCGAACATAAGGCCGAACCTAGGTTCGATGCGAACAGCCTCGAAATCAACTCCCGAAAGGACTGCTTCGAGCTCGGGCGGCGTATAGCTTGACCAGAATGAGCCGACGGCGCCGTTGGTGCGCCGGATATCCGCCGCCGACAGCGTTTGTCCCAGCTTGAGGGCATAGTAGAACAGGCGCGGACCGTCCCGCCTCAGGTCGAAGATAAGGAACCGGCCGCCTGGCTTCAAAACGCGCCGTATTTCTTTGAAAACCATCCTGGCATCGGTCCAGTGGTGCAGTGATAACGAGCTGACAACGAAATCTAGAGCACTATCAGCGAAGGGCAGTTTGTGGGCGTCCGCCTTGATAAATTCGATGTCGTAGGGTTCACGCTGCCAGATACTCCGCGCAATATTTATCATCTCGTTATTGTTGTCCAGACCGACGACTCTGGCGGCGGGATAATGCCGGCTGATTGCGGCAGCCAGAAAGCCTGGGCCGGAGCCGATGTCCACCACTGAGCCGTGGGGTTTCCAGCGAGCCAGAGCTCTCAGTATAAAATAGCGTTCCAGCACGAAGACAGGCGAACGGCCCTGCCGGGCGTAAGCCCACGCCGCCTTTCTGTCCTGCCGACCTTCCCGCTCCGGTTCGCGCGGAATATTCATAGGGAGGATAGCCAGCACGATGATGGCTATCACAAACGCTGCAATGGGGGAAATAATAATCCAGACCAGTATCATTTGACTTAAAGGAACGGGGGCTTTTGTTTTAAGTCAGAGTACCCATGAATTGCCCCAGCACCAGCAATATTGGATAGACAACACCGGTGAAAACGGCTATCCCTGCCCATTTTCTAAAGTTTTGCTTGAGAAAGACCATGAAGGCTATGAGGAAGGGAAAGACGAAGAAACCGATGGCCGATAGCGGGACGAGTATTCCGCTGGCTATCAGGAAGACATGATACAGGAGCATGAAAAGTATCCACGACGAAAGGTACCACTCGAGAGAAACGCCGTATTCCCAGACCTTGTAGGAGATGCTTTTAACGCCTTTCTTGAGGTTGGCTTCGGCGTCGGGATATTCATCGAGGGCCAGGCCGATAAACGCAGGCAGAATGAAGAAGGGTACGCTGGCCACCAGCCCGATGATCCACGGTGGCGAGACGGTGGTGGCGAACATGCCCATCAGCATAGGCATCGGCCCGCTGGCGACACCCAGCGCCAGCTCGTGCGTCCAGTTGAATTTGGCCTTGGAATACCAGAAGGTCATCATCATGCCGATTATGCCGATGACGAGTATCGGCCAGCCGATATTGATCGTCAGGTATATGAGTGGTATCAGCGACAGCAAATACCAGACGCTGGCGTTGGTGGCCACTTCCCTGGTAGTGACCAGTCTGGTGGCGATGACGCTCTGTCCGCCGGCGTAGTCCTTCTCGGCGCTGCGTTCCTTCGGTTTCCCTTTGTCCAGCCCTGTCCAGGCGTAGTCAAGGAAGCTGTTGAAGGAATGGCCGCCGGCCATGATGAGCAGGGCGGCGATAACGCCTATCCAGGAGTTCGCCGTCATGCCGCCGGCCAGAAGCCCGCCCAGCACCGCCGGAGCGCCGAATAACGGCGTGGCGAACCAGCGCGGCAAAGTGAACAGGTGAACCTTTATTTTTTTCTTCATCTTAACCTCCGATTTGCAGCGTTCCCGTCAATGCCATTAAGCCCAGAATAGTAATCAGGCTGGTAAGAGGAATAGCCCAGTTGTCATCGGCCCATTTACAGACGCCGCAGTCACCGAAAAACCACTCGGTACCCACTGCCACTGCCGAGGCAACAGCGCCTATCCAGAATGGTTTGATAAATACCCAGGAGATGGCCAGGCAGACGCACAGCATGGCTAACGAACCCCACAGCCCTTTCACCGGGCGTTTATATATCTGCGAGCGTACCAGGCCCGTGACACCGTCGCCCCAGGCCATAAACAACAGGCAGGTGACAGCTACGGCAGGCTGGCGCAGCCAGAGCCAGGCAACAGCGAATACGGGGATGGCGACCACGGGGAACCAGACCTCTGCCATTACCTGTTCGCTCCGTCCGCTGCCGCCGACACCTCGAAAAGTGGCCGGCCTGACGAGCCGGGCAATAAAGAGAAGAAGGCTGAAACCGACGGCGAGAATGATAGGCCACCAGGGCCAGGCAACGAACAGGAGGGTGAGAAAAGCCACCCCGCCGGCGGCGTGCCCTATCTTCCGGGAGATATAGTGGGGCACGCCCTTATCGTAGACGATATTGGAAAGCCACAGACCCACCAGGACCTCTCCGGCAATCAATACCACAATGGGAAGCTCATCGATCATGTTCGTTATAGAAGAGCTGATTCGCCACGAGTTTAAGGCGGATATCTCCCGTTACTATGATAAGGTATCGGGGCGGTTTGAACAAGTGGTTCCTCGGTAGCGAGAAACCACTTGCCTCGTACGCTTTTGGCGAAGAACAGAGGGGCTATTTAGCCGTTCATTTTTTAGTCGCTGCCGGAGATCTTTTTGTTCTGGTTTTGGCAACGGGTTTGGCAGCGGGCCTTCTTCTGAAACGGTATATAAGATAGACCACGGCGGCGATGGCCAGCAATACAATCAATATAGCGATGATTGCCGGCAGATAGTTCGGCCGCCATAGTATTTGTACGGTGGCGGGTCCGTTCATAAGTTGCTGGCCGCTGGCGTTCACCGGTGTCTGAGTCACACCCAGAAATCTCCAGAAGCCGCTTTCCACAGGAACCGCGTGTAGTGCCAGGTTCCAGGTGGCATTGCTGCCCTGGAGTTCCCAGGAGCGCTCGTCTATCGGCGGGTAGTCGGATTTCAGTGTTAGCTGGTAATAAGTATCATACTGGGCTACTGCGGTACCCGCCTGATTGACGGTGAACACCAGATCCCGGTTGGGGAGCTTGCTGCCGTCAGGCAGCTGCCATTCATGGAAGACGTATTTAATGCCGTTCTGTATGTTGGTTTCAACGGTGCCGGGCGTGGAGCCGGTGAAATAGCTACCCACAGCATAAAAGCCGGCGCCCGATGGCTGCGTAATCCCAGCGGGGCTGCTGGCAGTTTCGATATGTACCTCCGGTGCATAATCGAAATAGGCATAGTTGTCGACGTCGGTCACCGATTTTATATTCGAGCCGATGATTGAAAACCGGCTATTGCCGACCTGTACGGTCTGGTCGACCATCACCAAATGGCTTTCGCATGGAATTGAGGTAAAGCCTTCAGATTGACCGCCTCCGAGTGTGGCCCTGTTCGTGCCGTCGATTACCACATTCGTCTGTCCCTGGCTAAGGCCGGGGCCGATAGCGACATTAAAATCGCAAGCGGTGGTGTAGTAAAAGATGCCCGGGTAATTGGCCCAGCAATCGACGATGAGGATAAAGTCGCGGTTGACGTCGGGACAGCAGCAGGTGCCCGTATCGGTAACGGTAGCCGTCACGGTATAAATGCCGCAGGTGCCCGGATCGGGGATGCCGGAGATGGTGCCGGCGGCGGGGTCGGTCACGGAAAGCCCAGAAGGCAATCCCGCGGCGCTCCAGTTGAATGGTCCTATGCCGCCGGTGACGCTCAGCGGCATGGAGAACGGTAAGCCCTCCCAGGCCACCTCGTAAAAAGTCGGGTCGATGAGCATGTCACATGTGGAAGCAGTGGGTATGACATTTATGGTGACAGGATTCATATCAAGATATGGTCCGCAAGCGGGTGGAGAAAACTCGGAGACGCCGATAAGAAAGTCAGCTGAAGGGTCACCCACCTGAGGACAGCCCGTAAGCAGGCCGGTGTCCTCATCCAGAGTAGCATACGGCGGCAAATCCCCAATTACCCAGTAGAAGAGCACCGGCGAAGGACATGTGGTATTGCTAGAGGTAAATTGAATGCTGAAGGGCTGGCACTCTTCGACGTCTATGGTGAAACCGGGCTCGGCACCAAGTTCGATTGGGCCGCATGACAGCGACATTGGCAGGGTAATCATAGCAACCAGGAATAATAAGAAAAAGACCGCTGTGCCACGGTGCTTCATTATGTTCCGTATCCTCATTTCTCTACCTCCATATTTACTCTAAGTTAAAGGATTCATGCTCGGTCAGTTAAATAGAAACCGTCATTTCAGGTATGGAGTTGTAGGGGTTTGCTGACCGCAGTATCGCTGAGCCTGATCCTGAGTGGTGTAGCAGGTGCCTCCTACCTGCGAACACTGGGACTGGTAAGTTTGGAAAACCTTGCCACCCGCGCAGCACCAACACGTAGTCTGTGCCTGGCAATATTGCAGCGCCTGGGCCTGGCTGGCATGACAGTTACCTCCGGATTGGAGACAGGCGGCCTGGGTAGTTTGGAAGACCTTGCCTTGAGCGCAGCACCAGCACGATGATTGTTGCTGGCAATACCGCAGCGCTTCAGCCTGGCTGGCATAACAGTTGCCTCCGGATTGGAGACAGGCGGCCTGGGTGGACTGGAAGACTTGACCTCGCAAACAGCACCAGCATGGTGGCTGGCAGCGTTCCAGTGCCTCGTACTGGTTGGCGTAGCAGGTACCTCCGTATTGGAGACAGGTAGCTCGATTGGTCTCTAAGACCTTGCCTTGGGCGCAGCAATAACATGGCGGCTGGCAGCGCTCCTTGGCCTCAACCACATCGGCGTAATAGGTGCCTCCGACCTGGGCACACTGGGACAGTGTGGCCGAGGTGATATTGCCATTCTGGCAGCAGTAACCCACTGGCTGGCAGCGGTCCAGCGCATCGGACTGGTTGAGGAACCAGTCACCTCCCATCTTGGTGCATTCATCTTTGGTGGCCTGGCTGACCTGGGAATTATTGCAGCACCAGCCCGGCGACGGCTTGAAGCAGTACCAGTTTCGCTGGTTATCCGGTGAATAGTAGCAGCGTTCCGGCGAGCATCTTTCGCCCATACCCTGGCTTTTGGCATCTTCAGGTTCCAGGCAGTAATCACAGTCGCTGGGGCAATCGAAGAACTTGGGCTCGGAACCGGTCATGGCTGACCGGGGT
>CAZJID010000039.1:0-18232 GCA_964545945.1 uncultured Dehalococcoidales bacterium | reverse complement strand
ATGCCATTCTATTCGCTAAGGAGGGAGCCGCCGTTCTAATCAGTGATGTCGATGAGACACCGCTGAAAGAAGTAATAGACGAGATAAAGGCAGCCGGAGGTAAAGCTGAGGCCTGTGCTGGCAATGTAACTAAACCGGAAGATTGCAGGAAGATGATGGATGACGCTGCGGAAAAATTCGGGGAAATAGATATACTGGTCAATAACGCCGGGCTCACCAGGGATGCTTTGATTCATAGAATGACCGATACCCAGTGGGACCTGGCGGTGGATATCAGCCTGAAAGGCACTTTCAACTGCATAAGAGCAGCTTCCAAATATATGATGAAAAGCGGGCATAATGGCAGAATAATAAATGTAGCCTCAGTAGCAGGCCTGATGGGGAACGTGGGCCAGATTAACTACGCAGCGGCTAAATCAGGGCTTGTAGGGCTGACCAAGACCGTTGCTAGAGAGTGGGGAAGGTTCGGGGTAACCTGCAATGTCGTTGCCTTTGGCTTTGTAGATACCAGGTTGACCAGAGAGAAGGAGTCGCAGCGGGAAGAAGTTGGTGGCGAGCAAGTAGGTATTCCCAAAAAGGTAAGGGATATGGTTTTACTGCAGGTCAAGCCGATGACCCCCGAAGATGCCGCCAAGCCAGTGTTGTTTTTAGCGTCGGACGATGCGGCTTTTATAACCGGTCAGGTGCTTAACGTATCTGCCGGGATGTATATGTAAGTATTACGGCGGTACATTTGACCTGTGCAGGGAAAGGGTATATGCTAGGTAAACTTAGCTCTGGTGCTATTGACATATTATGGTATAATGTTTTTCATACCTCCGAGAGCATCTTATTTTTGAGTGTGTGTAGATTCGCCGTATGAATAATAAAAAAATCTTGGTGGAAGGGGGTGGTAATATAGATTGAATAAGAGTTAGCTTACTGGGCAAATACGGTCGTTGAGAGTTTTTCCGGAGAGACCCCAAGGAAAATGTATTAGGAGGTTAATGGCTAAGTGAAAAAAGTTCTATTCTTATTGTTTACCTGTCTTTTACTCGTAGCAATGGTTATCCCAGCATGTACGGGAGGAGGAGGTGGTCTTGACTTAGGGATACCCGCTGGGGCTAAAACGATAAAAGTCGGTGTCATCGGACCGATGCAGTACATAGAAGGCGAGAACCATTGGTGGGGCGCTATAATGGCTGCTCAGAAAATAAATACCTCGGGTGGATTTAAAGTTGGCGATGACACGTATTATGTGGATCTGATTCAAGCAGACTCCAACGAGACGGTTAATCCTGCGGACGCTGCTTCGGCGATGGAAAAGTTGATAACGGTGGACAAGGCGCAGTATGTTGTTGGAGGGTTCCGAACGGAAGCCGTGTTTCCTATGCAGGAAATTGCCATGGACAACAAGACGATTTTCATGGATTGCGGAGCTGCTACCAAAGGGCTTACTCAGCAGGTGACCAAAGACTATAACCGATACAAGTACTTTTTCAGAAATACCCCGTTTGCCGACTTTTATCTGGTTAACAACACGTTGTACCTGGTAGAAATGGCTGGAGCCATAATAAAAGAGGATACCGGTATAACTAGAAACCTGAAGGCCGCTGTAGTTTCTGAAGGAGCGGAATGGGCTGACGGCATGACGAATGCATTAAATGGCTTAATTCCTTCGAAGCTGCATATGGACGTCGTCGGCACATGGAGGCCGTCGCCAACAGCTAGTGAACTGACGGCTGAAATGACGGCTATACAAGCCGCCGATGCCGATATCATCGTCACTACTATCTCAGGCCCGGTGGGCATTCCATACGCCAGGTCATGGGGTGAATTGAAAGTTCCCGCAGCCTCGGTAGGCATTAACGTTGAAGCTCAGAATCTGGGTTTCTTTGATGCGACCCAGAAGTTTGGTAACTATGAGACAACTCAGTGTACATACACCACGAACGCAGCATATACGCCTGAGACCTTACCGTTCGTTAACGAATTTTTGCAGGAACACGGAGTAATACCGAGCTACACCGCAGGCACTTATGATGCGATTTATGCGTTGACGGAAGCAATAACCAGGGCGGGAGCTCTTGATTCCGACTCTGTAGTTGCCGCACTGGAACAGACGGATACCACAACTGCGACGGGGGCCGCCCGATTTAAATATACGAGTGTGGAGGATGCTCCGCAGGGGTGTGCTCACGATGTAACCTACGGCCCCGGCTTTTCAACGGGCCAGGGTCTTCAGTGGCAGGATGGAATTCCGTTAGGTGTGTGGCCGAATCCGCAATATCCGCCCGACGAGACCTGGAAAGATGTCAATTATGAGGGCATGGTTAAATGGATTACTCCTCCGCTGCTACTTGAAAGACTGAAGGCCGAGGCGGCTACACAACCGGCTGCTCCTCCACCTTCAGAACAGCCTGCGGCACCTCCAGCGGAACAGCCTGCGGCGCCTCCTGCAGGAGAGCAACCTGCGGGTGTAGAAACCTCATTCCCATCTGCTACGTACACCAATGACCAGTATGGCTTCTCCTTACAATATCCGAAGGACTGGGCAGCGAACGCAGAACTCGCAGCGTCGAATCCTAACTACCTGGCTGCATTTGGTGTACCCAACTTTATTCCGGGTGTAACCATTGCTGCCTTCAGCCCACCTTACCCTGACACTAAGGACGGAATCATTCAATCCTTAAAGGATATGAAGAATGACAGTCCTAAAGTCCTTTCCGATATAAAAGAGGAGACACTGGCAGACGGTAGTACAGCTTACACATTCAAAGCAGGCTATGTGTCCTCAACAGGGTATGAGATACAAGCTTACGTTCTTCAAACTGTCAAGGGCGATACGCAGATTCGCGTTACCGTATATACCATAGATGCGTTTTCCCCTTACGATGAAACCCTGTTTTCGGAAATAGCACATACCTTGACATTCAAATAGCAAACGGCAAACGTTTATTTCTTACGCGGGGCTCCAGGTTGATTCAGCCTGGAGCCCGCAGACAATGCTAAATGGCTTGACAGCCAGTGCCAAGCCGTGCGAAGGCATAGCACAGTTGCTATATTGACAAAAGGAGGTAAGATGGCAAACAAAACATTCAAATTAGTAACAGTGTTGATGGTCACATTACTTGTTGTTGGCGTAGCCTTGGCAGCATGCGGAGCGCCAACACCTACCACGACAACACCACCTACACCTACACCTACACCTACTCCCACTCCCACTCCCACTCCTACTCCTACTCCTACTCCTACTCCTACTCCTACTCCCACTCCCACACCTACTCCCACTCCTACAGCTACCTCATACAAAGCCACGACGTATACAAATAGCGAGTATGGTTTCTCCATTCAATACCCGGATACGTGGGTAGAACGCCCCGATATCGAAGGGGGCAGCAAAGTTGCAGTATTCAGTGTATCGGCGTTTATTCCTGGTGTTACACTTAGCGTACGTGACGCTAATGCGCCCTTAACTGCGGACTGGATTGTGGCAGCGGATACCGATGAGGGCAGTACTAACGTTAAAGTCACCTCGGATATCACACCGACGAAGCTTGATGATGGAACTGATGCTTCTCAGTATACGACGAGCTTCGAGAACGCAGGATATGAACTTGTAGCTTATTCTGTCAGTGCTGATAAGGATGGTAAACGGATCCGTGCAACCGTATGGACTATAGACGCGTTTTCCCCTTACGATGAAACCCTGTTCTCAGAGATAGCACATACTTTGTCTGTAAAATAGAAGATCGTTTTTGCTCTGCATAGGCCTACAGGCTGCAACCAGCCTGTAGGCTGCATGAGAGTATAGTATGTTTGTTTTTGATACTCTGTAATCAGACAAGTCAAGAATGAAGGTCAGGTAAGAAACATATGATTGAAGGAATTATAATCCAGACCCTGGTTAAAGGAAGTGTTTATGCACTCCTGGCTCTCGGTTTTGCGCTAATCTTCGGCGTAGCCCGGGTGCTGCAGTTGTCGCACACTGCATTTTACATGCTGGCGGCCTATGGGCTATTTGCTTTTATAGACACTGCGTATCTGGGCCAATATATTGGTAACTCGGCTTTAGCCATTGCCCTGTCTCTACTTCTTACTACCGGTATCGGGCTTGCGGTTTACAAGCTGTTCATAGATCGTATACGCGAGCATCATGTTACGGTGATGTTGATAACCCTGGCGGTGGCCATGGCTTTTCAGCAGATAATGCTTATAATATTCACCGGGAAATACCGTTCAGCGCCGGCCTTTTTAACGGGATACTGGGAAGTACTTGGTATAAAAGTGGCATATCAGAATTTGCTGGTATTCGTTGGGGCGGGAATTGTCCTTCTCATAATATGGCTGATTCTGTCCAGGACCAGGTTGGGAATTGCCATCAGGGCTACAGCTCAGGACACCGAAATTGCCAATCTAATGGGAATAAACGTATCTACTATATTATTTACCGTTATGGGGATCGCTTCGGGGTTGGCTGCTGTTGCAGGTGTGTTGGTAGCCCCAACATTGGTTCTTGAACCGGGCATGTTATGGCCGCCATTTATTATGGTGATGGCAATAATTACTTTGGGAGGCTTGGGCAGTATAAAGGGAAGCGTGGTCGGCGCTTTCATTCTGGCGTTGGTTGAAGTTCTCGTGGTTTTTTTACTGCCTACCGGTGCTTTCCTCAAGTCGGCTTTCGCCTTGTTGGTCATGGTCATAGTGCTTATTGTGAGGCCTGAGGGTCTATTTGGCGTAGTATTTGAAGAGGAGAGATTGTAAAGTGCTAAGTAGATTATTTAAAGATTTCCAGGGCGACATATTAGCCATTCCAGGAAGGTTGATTGCCTTAATTTTCTTCGTTCTAATATTTCTTTTCCCCGCCTTTACACAGCAACCTTATATACTGCGAATGCTGATTTTTACCAATATGTTTGTTATTTTCGCTGTAAGCTGGGATTTTATATCCGGTTATACCGGACAGATGAACTTTGGCCATGCGCTGTTTTTTGGCGTGGCAGCTTATGTGACAGCCATGCTAAACAGGGGAGCTCCGCTTGGTCCGCACTGGCCGATATGGGCGACTATACCAATTGGTGCTTTAGCTGCTGTTGTAGCAGGTGTTATCATGTGTTTACCGGCATTGAGACTGAGAGGGCCATATCTGGCTCTGGTGACGCTGGCATTTCCTCTAATAGTTCTCGGTGTCATTTATGCCAACACTCAGTTCACCGGTGGCGAGCTGGGAATTTCAGGCCTCGACCGAATATCCGACTCCAGGGTCATTGAATACTACATCAGTGTGGCGGTGATGATTGTCTCGGTGCTGATAATGTGGAAACTCACCGATGCCCAGAGCGGTCTTGTCAGGACGGGGATTATTATGCATGCCATACGCGAGGATGAGATCGCAGCCCGTGCCAGCGGTATTAATACAATAGGGTACAAGCTATTTGCCTTTGCTGTTGGTGGTTTCTTTGCAGGAGTGGCGGGGGCCATGTATGCGCACTTTCTCAGGATAGCCGGCCCGTCTAGCCTTGATTTAACCTTGTCGTTTCAAGCGATAATATGGACCGTTTTCGGTGGTATCGTCAGCATTTACGGGGCGGTGGTGGGCGTATATATACTTTATCCGCTGACAGAATCGCTGCGGTTTATCTCGGAATATAGACTGCTTATCTTTGCCGCAATAGTTATAGTCATTCTTCTTTTCATGCCCGAAGGTATTGCTGTCTGGGTACGAGATAAAATCGAGAGACAGTGTCCGAGGTGTAAGCTAACGAATGTATCATGGCGTCATACCTGTAGAGCTTGCAGCGCTGACCTGTACTAGTTATTAGAGGTTTATAGAACTAATATATAGAAAGCAAAATCTGGTTGCTGGGGAGGGGCAGAACAGCTATCTCGAGCCCTACAGCCCGAGGTATGTTTTTCTTATAGTCTCGTCTTTAAGTAAATCTTGTGCCGTTCCCTGAGCTATGATGTGCCCCCTGGACATGACATAGTTTCTTACCGATAGGTCGAAAGCGAAACTGACATCCTGCTCGGCAAGCAAAATAGTTACACCCAGTTCGTGATATATCTCCTCGACACGTTGAAACAGGTCCTGCTTTAATTTTGGTGCCAGACCGCTCGACGGCTCGTCAACCAGCATCATCTTGGGTTGACGCATTAATGATCTGCCGATCGCCAGCATTTGGCGCTCGCCACCCGAAAGTGTGCCTGATATTTGATTCTGCCGCTCTTTAAGTCTGGGGAATAGTTCATAGACTCTGGTGAGGCTTTTATTGATTTCTTTCTGGTCTTTGACAAGATATGCGCCAGCGAGAAGGTTATCTTTGACTGTCATTTCAATGAATGGCCTGCCCCGCTCCGGGCAAAGAAGAAGTCCTCTCTTGGCAATCTCAGATGCCGACAATTTATCGATTCGCTCGCCCTCGAATTCCACCGTGCCCTCGAAGGTTATATCGGCTTGTCTTGTTCCTTTTAGAACCTCTTTTTCCCATTTTATCAACCCTGATATAGCCCTGAGCAGGGTGGTCTTCCCGGCACCATTTGGGCCGACAAGTCCCACAAGCTCGCCTTTTTGAACATTGACGTTAGCGTCATCCAGCACCATGGCGGTATCGTAACGGACAGTTACGTTTTTAGCTTCCAGCAATGAGCACCTCCTTACCTGTATACGCTTCAATGACTGTAGGGTTCTTGGAGATTTCTTCGGGTGTACCCTGGGCGATGATTTCACCGAAGCTGAGCACTATAGCCCGGTCTATTATTTTCATCAGTTCGCTAAGCTTGTGCTCTATGATGAGCATAGCCGGACCTTCACTATGTAGCCTGCCGAATCTTCCACCTTTGTGTAACCGCTTCATTGATTTAGCTACCAACTCTGTTTCTGCTGGATTAAGTCCGCCGAAAGGCTCATCGAGCAGAAGTAACTCCGGTTCCGTGGCAATGGCTCTGGCAACTTCAAGCCTCTTCAAATCACCGTGAGAAAGAATAGCAGCCGGCTCCAGTGCCAGATCGGCGATACCTACGAACTCTAAGGCATCTCTTGCCTTTACTTCGATCCTTTTGACCCATTCACCGCGTTTGGTTATTCTCGGGCAAAGACATCCTACCATGACATTAGCGATTATGGGTAAATGACGGAAGGGTTTTACGACCTGGAATGTCCCAACCATACCTCTCTGTACGATCTCCCACGGTCTTTTTCTAGTTATGTCTTTACCATTGAGTATAACTTTACCTGAATCTGGCCGAAGAATGCCGAGTAAACAATGTAAGAGAGTGGTCTTACCCGAGCCGTTTGGTCCAATCAAGCCAACGATTTCGTCTCTTTCTATTTTGAAGCTTACATTGTTAACTGCGGTGAGACCACCGAAGGTCTTGGTTAAGCCTTCTACTTCAAGAAATGCCATGGCTATTCCTCCTCTCTCAATTCACGGCGAGATACCTTGCCAACATCTGTATGGGGTATCTCACCTCTGAACTCGACAATTGTGGGGCACTTGTAGTCAGGTAGGTTTTCAGCGCAATATTTCATAATGTCCATCTCCGACAGCTTTCCTCTGGCCTCGGTTTCCACGACAACTACCGCTTTGATCTTCTCGCCAACCTCGGGGTCCGGTACGCCGATTACACCTGTCTCCTTTATTTGTGGATGAGCTGCTAGAATTTCTTCTACTTCCCGCGCATATACGATCTTACCCTTATGCTTAATCATGTCACGCTTCCTATCGTAGAAAAAGAAATAACCGTCTTCATCCATTCGGCACAGGTCACCCGTACGAAGCCAGATTTCACCGTCTATTTCAGCAAATGTCTCCTTAGTTGCTGCCGGATTCTTCCAATATCCTTTGGCGACCTGAGGCCCGTTAAGAGCAAGTTCGCCTATTTCGCCGACAGGTAGAAATTTGTCACTGTCTGGATCAATGATAGCGGCCACAGTATTAGGTAGAGGCACGCCGAAAGAGCCTACTTTTGTCTTGCCGTACGGGTTGACTATTCCGACAGAGGTTGTTTCAGTCATTCCCCAGCCTTCATGGATTTTGGCACCTGTCCGTTTTTCCCATCCTTTAGCCGTATCCTCGAGAAGGATATCGGCGCCGGACACGAGTACCTTAATTCGCTTCCAGTTAACTCTATCAGTGCGGTGATAATCTCGGAGATACTCATACAAAGCCGCTACGCTATAGAAAACAGTGGCCTTATAGCTTTCCGTTGCGTTTAGCAAATCATCGAGGTCAATGGTGGTGAATATGACCAGAGTCCATCCCTGAGAGAGCCCACCGAGTGCTATTACAGCCTGACCGTAAATATGGTAAAAAGGTAAATAGGCTAATATAGTTTCTCTACCTTCCTGGACAATATCTCCCCAGAATCTTGCAGCAATTGCTTGCGAGGCAGTGATATTTTCGTGAGTTATCATGACACCTTTGGGTAGCCCTGTTGTCCCTCCAGTATATGGAAGAGTTACCAGGTCTTCCTTGTTATTGAATTCGATTTTCGGCGGATTAGGAGGGTATTGCTTTATCAGATCTTTAAACCGGTAAAATCCCTCTCTTTCGTACAATTCCGTCGGTGGTGCGGCCATCTTCTGATATACAGCACGGAGTACGCTGCTGCCCATGAACCTTTTAAGCCATGGCAGATAGTCAGTAATGTTGACCAGAATAACTTTGTCTAGCTGGACTCCGGCCCGTTCAACGTTATCATAGAGGTTGTCTTGGCAGATTATTATTCTGGCACCGCTGTCTTCAATTTGGTGTTTGATCTCGGGACTAACATAAAAAGGACTGATAGCTGTTAAAATGGCACCGGCTTTTAAGGCTCCGAAATAGGCAATGATGAACTGGGGCGAGTTCAGGAGAAGTAGGGCCACTCTATCACCTTTTTTAACCCCTAAATCGTGCAAGGCTGTGGCGAATCTATCTACATGGTCTCTCAGTTCACGGTAACTCATTTTCCGGCCATAGAAAATTATGGCAGTCCTATCTTTCCATTTCGCCGTAGCTTCGTCAAAGGTATCTACAGCGGACTTGTCCACTATTTCAATGTTCGCTGATACCTCTGGAAGATAAAATTTTAGCCACGGCCTCGATTCATATGCTACTTTATTGGTATCTCCCGCCATTATTTCACCTCCTCCTTTAATTGGAGAAAAGTATAGCACAGTGATTGCGTTTTGCCAATGTGCCGCATGTGTGAATTGGTGAGGTCTATGTTCAAGCTATACTCAATAACAACTGGATTATTCAACTCCCTCAGCTTTAGACCTGGTACTTTCATAATAGCACCAAATTCTGAGGTTAGGATCTTTGCGCTTAATATTAGTCGCCGATATGGATTTACGTTGCCGGTGTCACTCAAACGCGCTGAAATACTACGACACCTTAGCTGTCAATGTCAAGGCTGTTACAACTCGTCTTCTCTGAGTTCCCGGCGAGAAACCTTACCCACATCTGTCTTGGGTACCTCGCCCCTGAATTCCACGATCCTGGGGCATTTATAGTGTGCCATATGTTCTGCGCAATATTTCATAATTTCTTCTTCAGAGACCCTGCCCCTGGCTTCTGTCTCCAGCACGACGATGGCTTTTACTTTCTCTCCGACGTCTTTGTCGGGAATCCCGATTACACCCGCCTCCTTGATTTGCGGATGCGCTTTCAGTACCTCCTCCACTTCCCTGGCGAATACCGCCAGGCCCTTGTATTTAATCATGTCACGTTTTCTATCGTAGAAAAAGAAATAGCCCTCTTCATCCATTCTGGCCAGGTCACCGGTACGAAGCCATGTTTCACCGTCGATTTTCACAAACATTTTCTTCGTTTCTTCTGGCTTCTTCCAGTATCCTTTGGCTATTTGCGGTCCCTTAACACACAGTTCGCCTATATCGCCAATGGGAAGAAACTTGGTGCTTTCCGGGTCAACTATTCCAGCCACTGTGTTACACATAGGTACACCGAAAGAGCCGATCTTTGGCCTGCCGTATGGGCTACCCATGCCGATGGAGCTAGTCTCAGTCATCCCCCAACCTTCGTGGATTTTAGTGCCTGTCCGTTTTTCCCAACCTATTGCAGTATCCTCGAGAAGTGCATCGGCACCGGATACGAGAACTTTAAGGCGCTTCCAGTTAATTCTATCCGTACGTTGATAATCTCTGAGGTACTCATACAAAGACGGTACACTGAAGAAAAGGGTTACCTTGTAGCTTTCGATGGCGTTCAGCATGTCATCGAGGTCGGGTGTGGTGAATATAACCAGGGTATAGCCCTGGGCTATTCCTCCCAGCATAATCACCGCCTGACCGTAGATGTGGTAAAAGGGCATATAGGCCAGTATAGTCTCTTTGCCTTCTTGGACAACATTTCCCCAGAACTCCGAGCCGATGTACCTGGCTGCAGTGATATTGTAGTGGGTTATCATAGCTCCTTTGGGAAGTCCTGTCGTGCCGCCGGTGTAGGGGAGTGTTAACAGGTCCTCATGAATATTGAACTTGATTTTTGGCGGTTTAGGAGGATATTTCTTAATCAAGTCCTGGAATTGATAAATTCCTTCTCTTTCATATATCTCAGGAGGTGGTGTTGCCATCTTCTGATATACGGCACGTAGTACGCTACTGCCCAGGAACTTTTTTAGCCCGGGTAAGTATTCTCCAATACTGGTCATGATAATCTTATCCAGCTTGACATCTGCCCGCTCCACATTTTCGTAAAGTATGTCCTGGCAGATGATTATTCGGGCGCCGCTGTCTTCAATTTGGTGTTTGATTTCAGGACTGACATAAACAGGACTGATGGCAGTCAGGATGGCTCCGGCTTTCATAGCGCCGAAATAGGCTATGATGAATTGAGGTGAGTTCAGGAGCAATAAAGCAACCCGGTCTCCTTTTTTGACTCCCATGTCCTGCATAGCTGTGGCAAACCTATCGACGTGGTCTCTCAATTGGCGGTAGCTTATTTTTCTGCCGTAGAATACTAACGCGGTCCTATCTTTCCACTTATCTGTGGCCTCATCGAAGGTTTCCACTACGGATTTCTCTAGGATTTTAATATCTGCAGGCACCTCTTTCAGGTAGAATTTGAGCCATGGACGGGCTTCATACTTTGCTTTATTTTTGTCTGGCTTTTTTGAGGTAATTTTCTTGGTGTCAGTCTTCATTATATGGCGAGTCCTCCTTTTGCTAAGGTGTAAGTATATCATATAATAGTCTCATTTATCCAAAGAAATGTGCGAATGACAGAAAATACATTTCACAGTATAATCAAGTGGGTAAAATGGGTTAATAAGAATTAAGCCACAAGGAGGTTCAATGAAAAACAGCAAGAAATATTGGTCTCTTCTCGCAGGTTTTCTGGTGCTGATTTCAGTGGCTGTCATCGGTTGTGGGCAGCCGGGTTTTACCACCTATACTAGCGATGTTGGAGGTTACAGCATCAGTTATCCGATTAACTGGCAAGCAGAAACTACGAATGATTCAAAAGTATATGTTATTATGTCGCCATCACATTTTGCTTCGGTTAGAATAGACGTGATAGATGCAATGGCAGCACAGCAGGCTGCTCAACGCTGGATCATGGCAATGGGCACGGGGAATCAGGATTTCGCGCTTTTAGATAATAAACCAATGGAAGGTTCATGGGACTGGTATGTATCATATGATTACGACGCCGGCACCGGGCCATTTCACGGAGAGGCTTATTTTAAAAGCACTGCGGATCACGTCTATAAACTTGATACGGCGGGCGATAAGCTCAGGTATGACAGTTATCCTTTCCCTACAATAATCTCGTCGTTTAAACTCAAGTAAATATAGCTTCTCTTGATCTTTTGAAAGGATGCCTTTAGAGCGAATCTTGGAGCAGAAACAAATTTGTCCCTTATGTGATTTTAAGAGAACTGACATAAAAGCGAGAAACCAGCGCTGGTCACTACGCTGGTTTCTCAGTTTGGTTAAGGGGGCGATGAATCGCTCCTAGTTGATATAACGAAATATATTACTAAAAGTTTATATTGTACTGCGGAATAATTATTTTTTGTTTCCTAGGGATATTACCTCTTTTACATTGCGCTTGGCATGAAGGATATCAGTCCATAAAGGGATTTTTCACGCTTATTGGTTATATTTTTGAGAATAGACGTCCCAGCAGCGGTGTTTCTATCAAAATAGCTCCGGCAGGGCATGTCTCCTGACAGCAGAAACAGCGGATACACAGGTCGTAGTTATGACGGGGTGGCTGTGAGTGATCACCTTTATACCAATCTACAGCCTTAGGTTGGACAGGGCACATCTTAACACAGATGCCGCAAAGATCGCACTTGACCGTGTTTATCACAGGCTTTTGGCTTATTCTATTCTTAATAAATGCAATAGTCCGGCTACCCGAAGTGTGTTCTGGAATTGTGCGGTCTATTTCAAAGCTAGGGGTGAAGAATGAATCTATGGTTTCACCTACCAGGTCGATATTCTCAGAGTGGTAAGTTCCCAATCCGGCAGCTTCGCCGGCCAGGTTGGTTGGTACAATCTCGGGATTCAGGTCAATGACCCGGCAGGCTGTGGCATCCAGTGCTACAGGGTCATCCGACAATAGAAGCACGTTTAACTGCTTCGGCTTGCCGCTCCTGGGCCCGTTGCCCTCCATAGCCGTAATTCCATCCATGATATAGAGGCGCGGTCGTATTAGACTATTCAAATCGACGAGCATTCTGGCGAAATCGTACGGATCCGGTAGTTTTACGTGATACTGGCTTTTTAGAAGCCCCGGTACGCAGCCGAACTGGTTTTTTATGGCACCGGTAAATCGCATAAAGCCATGCGTTTTAAGCCGTGGCAGGCTCACGAGGCCATCGCTGTCCAGCACGCCGTTGGCAATGGCGAACTTCTTCACTAGTAATGAATCCTTGTGACTGATTTCTCTACCAGAATCGAAATCGGCCAATTTAAGGCCAAGTTCATCACCGATAAGCTTCAAGCCGGCTCTTCTCACATTGGGCTCACATTTACCGAATGCCGGCGAGTCGCCATAATACACATCTGCACCGGCCTCTTTGAGCAGTACGGCTGAAGCTCTGAATACGGAGGTACATGTGGTCACACCATTATCGGGACTGGTACCAATTAGGACATTAGGTTTCAGTACTATTCGCTCACGAGGTCTAACGAAGTTAGAGATACCTCCGAGAATAGCGAGTCCGGAGCGAATGGCTTCCAGAACTTCATTGTTGTCATAGGTCTCACATCTTACAATGGCAACTCTTGATTTGCTCATGGCTTTCTCTTGTTGGTGCGGGTCTGCTGGATAATTCGCCGAACTAGAGCTCGGCGTCCTTTTTTATTAGATAGTCCCGAATAATTTTTAATGATGCCTCTACAAGTTCCGGCTGGATAAATTCCGTTACATCATCAGGCGTATGGTACACCAGCCCCTGGTCAAATTTGCTGATATCAAAGCTGATGCCGGACATATTGACAGCTTCCACCCCGAGCTTGCCGAATTCAGCGGCATCAGTGCTGCCGGCGCCAAAGGGCATGGCAGCGATTCTGGCATTATAACCCAGCGCTCCGGCTATATCACTGCAGTCTTTTGCCATGTCACGTGAAAGCCTGACTGAACCGTTCAGGTCTTTTGATAGAAAGGTGAGGTCTTCCAGCTTGTAAAGTGTGTCGATGTTAAAAACATAAGTCTTGGTGTTTAGCAGTTCCTGGCCGTGTTTGCGGCAAAAGGCACGGGCACCGCGGAGTCCGGCCTCTTCAGCATCGAAAGAAGCTATGATTAACCGGGTATGACGCAGAGGATATTTCCCGGATTTTTTTACACGGCTAAAAAGCCGGGCCGTCTCGCCTGCAACGGCAACAGCAATCATATCATCGCCAGCAGCTGGAGAAACTTCGCCGGTAGTGAAGAAAGCTAACGGAATCTCAAAAATACCTCCAACCATCAAGGCGACAGGTATCCAGCGTAGAGCCCAATCGGGAACCGGTGCGTGAGTAAAAGCGAGTATGCTGGCAGCAAGAGAGATAAGAAAGCCGAGTAGCAGGAATAGTATACCGGCGTTAATTAGCCTGGCGTAGTATTTGGGTGCGTAAGCCAGTAGTTGAAAGACATAGGCGGCATCATGATGTGCACTGACAATGATCTGCTGTTTGACCTCTTCCTCCGGTTCAATGGAGCCATAGACGTTATGGCCAGTGGCTTCGGGGAAATAGGAATCAAGCAATTCCCAGTATCTACCGAACTGGGCATAAAACATGAAGATAGCTATGCCGTAGATGACAAGCGCCGGTAATGGAAACCGAAAATATAACAAAACGGCGCCGATGAAATAGAGGACGACCAAGGCGGGAATATATTTAAGAAAGCTTTTAGGATGGACAGCAAATTCTTCTATTTGCACGGAACCCGGGTCACAACATTTAGTGAACTCCTGTTTGATCCGATTGGCAGCATCGTGGCAGGCTTTTGTACCCGCCAGGCGGTGAGGATATCCTTCTACGATTTCGTCGGTGAGTTTAAAAACGCGACGGACATGGGCTTTGTTTATATTTAAGTTCACAGCTTTCATAGCCTGTAAATGTTATAGCGCTGGTGGCTGCTTGTCAAAAGAAAATTCCCATTACTCTACTTCTGTACATGTATATATAAGAGACGTATTTTAGTTAACGGCAAACGGGCCCGGCATAAAAGCAAAAGTAGAAAGTTGAGGTCATAGTAAGTACAAGCATGTGTTTCTCGGTCATTTATGGTAAATTGTGTATTGAAATAATCAAAGGAGGATTCGGCATGGCGGCCAAAAGCGAATATCAACGCCAGCTTACCATACTGATAATATCATTCCTTGCAGGCTATTTGGGCCTTGACCGATTCTATCGCGGAGAAATAGCCCTGGGTGTCATCAAGCTGATCACGCTAGGCGGCTTTGGAATCTGGTACTTAGTCGATTTGGCCATAGCCGCATATAGGTTGGGTGAGGTCAGCTAATCTTAGCTATAGTATTCCTATTATTCCGCGGGGTTAGTAACGTTGCCGATGAATAGTATTGTTCCGGTCTGAATATCACGTATTAGAAATATAAAGGGACGGTCGATTGTCATTGTGATAATCTGTTCCTGTATAGGTGCGCTGGTGAGCCTCATGATAACAGCTGTGGCTGCCGCCGCCTCGGTGCCGGATTCATCAACCGAAACGAATGCCTTGTGAATCACATCTGATATCTGAAGGTCGCGCTTTCCATCCATACCCGAGAAGTCGGCGTTTCCTGTAAAAGCCAACGGCATACCCATGTCGCTCAGAGTTTTTTTCAGGCTGAAATCAGAGCTAAATTCAAATTTGGGCATGGTCAAAGCCACTTTTTTGGTGTCCAATGACTTAATAATTTCGTCGACTTTGCCGGCATTAAGAGCCTCTTCAAATGCTGCGAATTGGCCTGACTGAGGTAGTAAGACAAGCATGGAAAGCTCACGTCCATTGTAGGGCAATTCCACGGCTTGGTAATCGCTGTCTTCCGTATAGGCAAATGATTCTGTCTGGTGCATCATTGGAACGCTAATTTCACCCCCGTTGAGCAAATGAAAGGTGCCGTCAGTGGTAGCTTCTTTATGGAACGGATATTGCCAGGCGGCATTGAAATATATGGCATTGGTCAGGACAAGACGGGTCAGGGCGTCAATGGCGCCCTGTGGAATCAGGTCCTTAATTCGTCCCTCAGTCTGATCACTTACCCAGTTGTTGATAGCCATGCGTGATGCCTCGGGCGCATTCCTGAAATCGAGCAGTTTTATGCCTGCGCCGTAATTTTGAGCCAATGTATCGAGGAAATCTTGAAGAAAGGTGAGACCCTCTTGCCCCCAGATGGCATTTACTATGTTTAGTCTGAAGCCCTCGTTATCTTTCCCTTTGGCTCCCTGACCGCGACTGCTCAGTTCTAAATCAAGGCTATTGAAGGTGGAATGTAGAAGTTCCTGGGGCAGGTTAAAATGGAGCGTGGCTGCCATTTGCTGTTCAGTATCACCGCGAGCACCGGCATAGGTCATGGCCAGTGCCAGTGAAATGCTGTACGGTGAAAAGAAAAGATTGTTATTGTCTTTCAGCATCTGATAGGCATTAAAGGCGAAGGCGTTGTTACCTTCTACCAGTGCTGTCAGATCAGACTGACTTGTGGTTGGAGAAGTCACTCTCTGCTTATCCGACTGCAATTCCTGGTTCACCTGCGGAGGTGAAGGTGTATGAGAAGATGATGTTGTGCAAGACAAACCACCAAACAGTGTTACCGCAATTAAAATGACGGAAATGAATAAGTTGTATTTCATGTCCCGCTCTCCTTCGGTAGTTAAAATCATTAACGAAACTACCGGACGGGTGTTTATAATACCGAATTTAGGTTCATGCAGCAAATAGCTGATTCATGTACTCGGACAATTAGCCAATGTGGTACGGCGTCATGTAGAATGGATTTATATTAAATTCAGGTGAAGAAGTTCTGCGAAGGAGGGCCAGGTTGGATAAAAACAAAGATTATGGGGAAGACAGACCGAGAATACTTATTGTTGGTGGTGTGGCCGGAGGGGCGTCATGTGCAGCTCGGGCGAGAAGGCTGTCAGAGAAAGCTAAGATAATTCTATTCGAACGCGGGGACTATGTCTCGTTTGCCAATTGCGGTCTTCCCTATTATGTGGGTGACATTATCACCAGGGAAGAAAACTTGATCGTAGCTACTCCTGAGTTGTTTAGAGACCGATTTAACATTGACGTGCGCCTAACAAATAATGTTTTGGCTATTGACCGCACGAAACAAGAAATCGAAGTGGAGGATCTAAAGACCTCTGCTAAATATCGTGAGAAGTATGATTCGCTGGTACTTGCACCCGGAGCAGAGCCAATCCGCCCATCACTTCCAGGCATCGATCTCCCGGGGATATATTCTTTACGTACCATTCCGAACAGTAAAGATATAAAGAACTGGATTGTTCAAAGTAACGCTAAAAAGGCTGTAATTGTTGGCGGAGGTTTTATCGGACTCGAAATGGTTGAAAACCTGGTCAAACGCGGAATTTCAGTTACCATTATCGAAATGCAGAACCACGTCATGCCTATCTTTGATTACGAAATGGCATCACCGATTCATAACCATTTGATTGCAAACGGGGTATATCTTCATTTAAGAGACGCTGTCGCCGGGTTTGAACAGAGTCATGACGGAAATCTAGATATCAAAACACAGTCAGGCAAGACCTTTACTGCGGACCTAGTGATACTGGCTATCGGCGTCCGGCCTGAGATCAGCCTGGCCAGAGAGGCAGGGCTTGAAATCGGAAACAGAGGTGGTATTCGTGTCAACGATCAACTAAGAACCAGTGATAAGCATATATGGGCTGTAGGAGATGCGATTGAAGTGCGCGACTACGTAACGGGCGAATGGACGGTTATCCCATTGGCGGGTCCGGCCAATCGACAGGGTAGAATTGCGGCCGGTACTATCCTCGGTCGTGATTTCAAATTCAGAGGTGTACAGGCGACATCAGTCTGCGGTGTTTTAGGCATGACTATCGCGTCTACTGGAGTTACAGAAAATGCGCTGGCAAGCCTTCGCAAAACAGGCAAGAATATAGCCTATGACAAGGTGTATTTATACCCTGGTCATCATGTCGGTTACTATCCAGGGGCTAAAAACATAGCCATTAAATTAATTTTCTCCACGGAAGATGGAAGAGTACTCGGTGCTCAGGCAGTCGGTCAGGAAGGTGTCGAAAAGCGAATCGATGTCATTTCAATGGCCATCCAGAACAAGGCTACGGTTTTTGACCTCGAAGAGGCAGAACTTTGCTACGCACCGCAGTTCGGAGCAGCTAAGGACCCGGTCAATATTGCCGGCATGATTGCCTCGAATGCTTTGCGCGGTGATTCTCCACTTGCCCACTGGCAAGATATCAGAGATACACAGGCCTTGATTCTGGACGTTCGTACTCCGTCTGAGTATGCTTCGGGGCATATAGATGGTGCCATAAATATACCGATAAACGAGCTGCGTTCCCGCATGAATGAACTTCCTTCGAACCGGGAAATATTGACTTACTGCAGTGTAGGCCAGAGGTCATACTATGCGGCACGTGCCTTAAGATTGAACAAATTTAATGCCCGGAATATTTCAGGTGGTATACATACCTATGAGAATTTGAAGAGTGGTTCAGCAGTATAAATGGTCGGGGTGGCCGGATTTGAACCGGCGACCACCTGAACCCCATTTGAGTTGGAGAAAAGGCGGAGGCCGCTTG
>CAZJID010000038.1:17483-18673 GCA_964545945.1 uncultured Dehalococcoidales bacterium | reverse complement strand
CTGCAGCAGGCCGTCGTCAAGATTGCAGATTATCTTATCTTTATTGCCGTAGCCCTGGCTGTGGTAATACTGGCGGTGGCACTGTTCCGTGGCGATAAGATTTTGGAGGTGCTGCAATTTGCGCTAGTGCTCACTATAGCGGCTGTTCCTGTGGCTATGCCGGCTGTCATGTCGGTGACAATGGCATTAGGTTCACGGGTACTTGCCGCGAAGCAGGCGATTGTGACCAAGCTGTCTGCGATTGAGGAGGTAGCCGGCATAGATATCCTTTGCTCCGATAAAACAGGTACGCTGACGCAGAGCAAACTAACTGTTGGAGACCCTTTTACATTAAAGGATATAACAACGGAGCAGCTCATTCTCAGCGGTTCACTAGCCTCACGCGAGGAGGACCAGGATCCGATTGACCTGGCGGTACTGAGCGGATTGAAAAACAAATCGCAGCTCAAGCAGTATGAAATAAAGCACTTCCAGCCTTTCGATCCTGTCCATAAGCGCACCGAAGCTACGGTTGCCGAAAAAGGTGGCCATACCTTTAAAGTGACCAAAGGTGCGCCGCAAGTCATTTTAGCGCTCGACCCCGATGCCTCGAAGATACAGGATGAAGTCGATAAAGCGGTGAACGAGTTTGCCAGAAGGGGATTTCGTTCGCTGGGTGTGGCCCGGGCCAACGGGAAAGGCAAGTGGGAGTTTATGGGCGTAATTCCACTCTTCGACCCTCTCAGAGAAGATTCGAAGTCTATGATTGACACCGCCCGGAGTATGGGTATTAACGTTAAAATGCTCACCGGCGATCAGATCGCCATCGCTAAGGAAATCAGCCGTCAGCTGGACCTTGGCCAAAATATTTTAAACGCCAGCGTTTTTGAAGGTACGAAGCATCATGAATCCGGGCAAATGGCTGATGCTATTGAACAAGCCGATGGTTTTGCCCAGGTCTTTCCCGAGCACAAATATCATATAGTGGACGTGCTTCAGCAGCGGAAACACATTGTCGGTATGACGGGAGACGGTGTCAACGATGCCCCGGCTCTCAAGAAAGCAGACGCCGGCATCGCCGTGTCCGGGGCCACGGATGCTGCCAGGGCAGCCTCTGACATCGTACTAATGCTTCCGGGCTTATCCACCATTATCGATGCCGTTAAAGAAAGTCGCAAAATCTTTCAGCGTATGAGCAATTACGCCATATA
>CAZJID010000038.1:5092-17383 GCA_964545945.1 uncultured Dehalococcoidales bacterium | reverse complement strand
GGCATGATTCAGACAATGGTTTATCTGAACTTATCTGTAGGAGGACACCTGACTTTGTTTGTTGCCCGTACCCGCGGCCGGTTCTGGACAGTACGCCCGGCCAATATTCTGCTAATAGCAGTACTGGGGACACAGGCCGTGGCAACTTTGATTGCAGTTTACGGTCTTCTCATGACACCTATCGGCTGGCTGTATGCAGGAGCGGTCTGGGGTTATACTCTCATCCTGTTCCTCATTCAAGACGAGGTGAAATTGCTGGCCTATAAGGTATTCGGGAAAACACATTCAGGGCTGTATCCCAGGGAAGCTAAGGCAATAGCAGGGAAATAAAGAGCACGGCGGTTGAAATCCGATTGTTTTATTGTATCGGATGTTGGCTGAAAAACTGCCATATGACTTCGCTGGCATTGAAGTCTCTCGATGTACTGCCTATTATGAGCCGAGGCAGGTATTGAGGTCCTCCCGGCCAGGTGTGTCCTCCGCCTTCCACCTTATACAGTATGACCTCGGCGCTGTCTGCACATCCTTTATACGTTTCCGTAGTCACACTGGTGCCGTCGGATGGGTCCTTATCAGGTAGCTGTGCAATAAGCGGTGGGGAAGAACATTTAGCATTATCCACCCAAAACTTTACCGTTTCCTCTACCGATAGTACCTCGCCCAGCTTAACCTGTCCGATATGCGCGTAGCCGCCCGACCATGGCACCAGAGGGTCCTCCGTACCGTTGATTATCAAGGCGGATACCGGTCTTGCCGGCGCACATACCGGGGCAATGTTGGCCGGCATGTTGCCGGCGATCGGTGCAATGGCCGCTATCTTGTTGGACAATTCGCACCCCAGGCGGTTTGACATAAAAGCTCCGTTAGACATTCCGGTTACATAAACTCTTTTAGCATCGATATTGTATTCTCCGGAAAGGTGGTCTATGAGAGCTGAGATAAAGGCCACGTCGTCGATATTCTGTGTCTGAGCGCTGTAACTCTGTACGGCCCTTCCGTCGTTCCAGTGCTTTTCAAAACCGTCGGGATAAACTACGATGAAGTTATTCTCATCGGCAACATCGTTGAAACCGGTTAGTTTAATCATACCCTGGCCGTCGCCGCCTCCACCGTGCAGGACTATTAGCAGAGGTGTCGGCCTGTTCTTGTCATGCCCGGCACCAACGTGAACGATATAAGTACGTTCCAGCCCGCCGCTGAGGATAGACGATGAGTAATCGTTGTTTGCAAGATTTGAATCAGCACCTTGACCTGTGTTACGACCGCTGCGGAATGCACAGCTAGAACTTGCCAGGCTGAGAAGGAGTACCAGAACCAAAAAGATGGAACAGACTGCCTTTGTCTTATTCACGGCTAACCGTGCCATTATTTTCTATCGTCTTTGCCCCTTTCGGACTTGTTATACCCCAATTATACATTAATAAAACAGGTGCATTTCAACACTCTGTCTCTATATAGATCGTGTACGATATTGTATACGTAAATACATCGGTGTATACTTAGCCGAACGATCGGCGTCCACTATTACGTCATTGAAGGGGGTGGGAACTATGCGAATATGAAGTATTGTCGATTTGTCTGATGTGTCTTAGTAATTCAATGACATTTTTAATTTAATCGAAATAAATTTACACCAATTCAAATACAATTCAGGAGAAATAAATGCCAAGTGAGAATAATTCGAAGCGATCCAAGATAATAATGCTTGTTGTTGCCTTGTTTGTTATCTTGGTGGGTAACTTGCTTGCCTTCGTAATGCAAACCGATTATGGCAACGTGAAGGTTCGTGATGTGCGCTTTGCCGGTAGTAATGGCGTGATGATAAGCGCCCTGCTATATCAGCCCAAGAGTGCTACCGCTAAGTCTCCAGCTCCCGGCATTCTCGCCATACATGGCTATATTAACAGCAAGGAAACGCAGGACGGCTTTGCTATCGAGTTCGCGCGACGCGGTTATGTAGTGCTTGATATCGATATGACCGGTCACGGCTATTCTGACCCGCCTGCCTTTGCCAACTCGTTCGGTGGTCCGGATGGGTTGCGGTATCTTCGCAGTCTCGATTTCGTCGACAAAGACAACATCGGGATCGAGGGGCACTCGATGGGAGGTTGGGCAGCAGTGTCAGCGGCGACAGCTCTGGGTGATACCTCCTATAAATCTATGGTACTGGAAGGCTCTGCCCCCGGTGTCTTTGCTGCGCCCGGAACACCAACTTTCCCTAAAAATGTAGGCGTGGTCTATTCGAAGTGGGACGAGTTCTCGGTGCTCATGTGGGGGGTGCCTATAGCCTTGGATGTCACCCACGGCGATAAACTCAAACAATTTTTCGGAACACAAAGCGACGTGGTCGTGGGCAAATTGTACGGCAATATCGCCGATGGTACTGCTCGAACTCTATACCAACCTACGACTACACATCCGGGCGACCATATTTCAACTGCGGCTATCGGTGACGCCATTGACTGGTTCCAGAACACATTGCAGGGAGGCAAACCTTTGCCGCTTACGGACCAGATATGGTACTGGAAAGAGCTAGGTAACTTGATTGCCCTCATCGGTATGATATTACTGTTCTTCCCCGTCGGTGCGCTGCTCTTGCGATGTGGTTTCTTTAAAGAGCTGGAAGAGGCCCCAGCCAAGCCTAAATCTGCAACGGGAGTTTCCTGGTGGATAGCTGCGGTCATTTTTGTTGTGATACCAGCGATAACCTGGTTCCCATTCACCAACTTTTTTACTGCATGGGGATGGACACAAACGGCACTCTTTCCCCAAAACATCACCACACAGGTGATGATATGGGGATTGCTGGTAGCTGCCATCGCAGCCGTGCTTTTCCTGCTGTGGCATTTCGTGTTCAATCGCAAGGCGAAAGCCACCGCCAGCGACTATGGCCTGACCTGGGGTAAGGAGTTTAACTGGAGAAAACTAGGCAAGTCTTTCTTATTGGCCTTAGCGGTAGCCTTTGCCGGGTATCTTGCCCTGGTGTTCTCGGCCTGGTTGTTCAACGTTGATTTCCGGTTCTGGGTATTTGCGGTTAAACCGATGTCGAATCTGCAGTTCCAGATCTTCCTAAGCTATCTGATTCCCTTCATCTTCGTTTATATAGCATTTGCCGTAGTATTACATGGTCAGCTTCGTCCGAGAAGTAACGGAGGTGAGCTAAGCCAAGCCAAAGAGATGGCAATTAACTGGGCGCTTCTGGTTGTAGGCTTCATTATACTGCTGCTGGTTCAGTACATACCGCTGATGATGGGCCACGGATTGGGTTATATGACTGCAGATCCTTCTGCTGTACCGCTATGGAGCATCATAGCCTTCCAGTTCCTGCCATTTATGACTATTGTGGCTTTGCTCTTCACTTTCTTCTATCGAAGAACAGGTCACATATACACCGGTGTTTTCATGAGTGCTATGGTAGTAGTCTGGATTATTGTGGCTTCTCAAGCGATTCACTACGCCTTACCCGTGTGGTGAAACGACAACGCTGTTAGTGTCTGAGTAAAAGATGGTCGGGGTGCCAGAGTTGCACCCCAACCATCTTATTTAAGAAACTGCTCTTCGATTCTTGAAGATTGATGTTTTGAGGCTCAGATTGACCCGATAGCTAGCGTTGGATCATCGAGCTATCTGAACCGGTGGCAAATACATCTGCTGAGCGTATTCCTTGGTCATGCGCCGGGCACTGAACATGGGAGCGTTAGACCGGATGGCCTCTTTCATCACCTGTATCCAACCGATTGGTATGCCTTTTAAATCACGATCGTAGTATAGTGGGACTACTTTTTCCTCCAGCAGGCGGTACAGTTCTTCAGCATCGGCTCTGTCCCGTTCGTTCACATCGATATCGGGGTTGCTCTCGATTGCCCAGCCGTTCTTGCCGTTGTAGCCTTCCTGCCACCAGCCGTCGAGCACGCTTAGATTCGGCACTCCGTTCAGGGAAGCTTTCTGCCCGCTGGTACCGCTGGCCTCGTGAAGCGGCTCGGGTGTGTTGAGCCAGACATCAGCACCGTGGACCAGATAACGGGCCAGGTGCATATCGTAATCCTCGGCGAAGGCTATTCTACCGCCGAACTCGGGGTTTTTAGCCGTATTGAATATCTCCTGGATAATATGTTTGCCGGTTTCGTCGTTGGGATGCGCTTTGCCGGCAAAGATTATCTGTACCGGTCGAAATTCGTTTCGAAGCAGCTTTTTCAGGCGACCGATATCACTCAGAATGAGTGAGGCTCGTTTGTAAGCGGTAAAGCGCCTGCAGAAAGCAATAGTCAGGACATCGTTGTCCAGCAAAGCTCCCATAGCCAGTGCCTGCTCGGGGGGGATATGACCTTCAGCCCATCGTTCGCGGGCGCGTTCCTTGACCGTGCTGATAAGCCTGCTCTTTAAGCCCTGATGTATTCCCCATAGTTCATGGTCCGGTATGTCAACCACATTCTGCCACAATACCGGGTCATCATGCCGGTCGCACCAGTTATTTGCCAGATATTTATCGTACAAGCCGGCTGCTTGCGGCGATATCCAGGTGGGGACGTGAATGCCGTTGGTCACCGAGGTTATAGGTACCTGATTTTCTTCCAGGTCGGGCCATATAGGGTTACAAACGTGCCGGCATACGCTTCCGTGGAGCTGGCTGACGCCGTTGCGGTGGCCGGCCATTCTTAAACCCAATGATGTCATGTTGAAAACTGAATTATCAGATCCCTGCGCGCCCAGCTTTAGAAACGCCTCTCTGGTCAAACCAAGAGATTCCCAGTATTTACGGAAATACTTGCCAATGAGATCTGAAGAATAAGTATCGCTGCCGCTGAGAACCATGGTGTGTACGGTGAAGACAGTGGTATTTCGTACCTTTTCCAGAGCTTTGGTAAATTTTATCCCCTGTAACACCATCTCCCGGGTACGTTCCAGCGCCGTAAAAGCCGTGTAGCCTTCATTGACATGCCACATAACGGGCTTGATATTTAGCGCCCTGAGAACGCGCACGCCGCCGATACCTATAATTATCTGCTGCTGAAGACGCATCTCCTTGTCCCCGGCATAGAGTCGTGCCGAAAGCTCCTGGTCTGGCTGTGAGTTTCCTTCGACGTTAGTGTCGAGCAGGTAGAGCTTTACCCGGCCCACATTAACCTGCCAGACCCTGATACGTATCGACCGCGCATCTAGCTCTACATCTACAGTTAAAGGCTCTCCATCGGCATTGAATACCTGATTTATGGGTGCTTCACTGAAATTCAGCTTCTCGTATATCTGCTGCTGCCAGCCGTCGGCGGAAACATGCTGGTGGAAATAACCCTGTGGGTACATGAACCCCACGGCAACCAGAGGCAGCCCCAGGTCGCTCGACTCTTTGCAGAAGTCGCCGGCCAGGACGCCGAGACCGCCCGCATATAGCGGAAGCGAATTGTGGATAGCGAATTCAAGCGAGAAATAGGCGGTTATTTGCTCTTTTAGTTCCGGGTATTGCTTGTTGAACCATGTGCCCTTTCCCTCTACCGCATCCTTGAACGCCGCCATAACCGAATTGTATTTTTCAACGAAAGAAGGGTCTTGAGCCGCTTCTACCAGCCTGGGGGTAGCTACCTGTTGCAGCAGCTTGACTGCATTATGCCCGGTAGCCCGCCACAGCGGAGCGTCCAGCGCTTTGAACAGCTGCCGCGCCTCGATACTCCAGCTCCACCACAAGTTGTAAGCTAGCTCTCTTAAACCTTCAATACGTCTCGGCAGGTTAGAAGACGATATATTGTTCATTTATAATTGAAAGGGCTATTATAGCGTTTGTCGGGCCATTAAGTAAATAGTGTCTCATCCGATGATGACATCATCCAGTGCCCGCTTCGGCACGTGATGCGTCTCCCCGGCGTCGTGCCAGTATTTGATGCTGCCGTCAGGACCGACATTGTCTATGACCACATTTTCCTTTGGTTTTCCCAGTGCGATAACCAGGACTATCTGGTAGCGCGGTTCAAGGTTCAGCACCCTACTGAGCTCTTTTCTGTTCACCGTGGCAATCATGCATCCGCCCAGGCCTTTTTCAGCAGCACCCAGCAGTATACTCTGCGCCGCTATCCCGTGGTCGCAGCCCGGAGACTGGTTTATCTGCGTGTCGCAAAGGATAACAATATAGGCCGAGGGTCTTTCTCCCTCTTCCGGCCCCTCCCAATCTTTGAGGTAAGCAGCCCAGCCCAGTGTGGCGAATATAAGCGCGTTTTTCTCCGGCTCACAGGAGAGCACGTATTTGAGCGGCTGCAGATTCATGGCTGACGCTGATAACCTGCCGAGGTCCACCAGTTCCCTGAGTGTCTCCAGCTTTACGGGTACGTCCTGATAAAATCTGCGGTAGCTTCTGTTTTTCCGAACGAGCTCTGCTAACATTCCTTTTCTCCTTCTTATATTAATCGTTGGTTATATTGGTAGAAAGTGAAAGCCCCAGACTCCGATGTAGGCGAACAATATGCTCTTAGGTATCCTGCCCGCGGCGCCGAAAAGCATAAACTTCCACACGGGGAAGCGCAGCAGACCGGCGGCGGCACCGGCAACATCGAAGAGCGGGTTCGGTATCAGTGCCAGGACAAATATGGTGACGCTGCCCCACCTCTTCATCCATTTTACCATCCTGTTGTACAGCGCCACGTTATCGATGGCCAGCCGGCCGCCGTAGCCCAGTACGTATCCGGTCATCTCGCCGATGGTGCCACCTATGCCGGCTATGACCCCCACCAGGACGGGGTTCAATATGGCGCCCAGTGCGGCTACCAGTATCCAGCTGGGTACCGGTATTATGATGCTGGCCGAGGATATGATGGAGATCAGGAACACGCCCAGATAGCCATATCCCTGCAACCGTACTACCTCAGCCCGATGGATGACCAGAAAAACGGATAGCGCCATCACGAATACTATCGCCAGTATTTGAAGGTAGCGCTCTCTCGTCCAGAACGGCTTCTTAACCTTGTTCTCCCTCTGCATAATTTAGCTAACCTGATCCGTTTTAAGCTTAATCGGTATCACCGCGGCCGTGCCGATGACAAAGTATACTATACAGACCATCAGCATGACCGAATATCCCAGTTCCGCCTGCCGGCTGTTGAAAAAGTCGATGGCCGGTCCGATGAGACGGGCCAGGGCTCCGGCGCCGGCGGTGGCTATATTGGTCAGTCCCAGATAGCGGGCTTCTGCGCCTGCCGGGACCAGGTCGGTAGCCAGCGCCCAGTTGGTGCTGAGGAAAGTACCGGCGGACAGCCCCACCAGACTGCCGCAGGCCAGCGTTCCGGCGTAGCTCTGCGTTATAAACAGTACCAGTATGCCGACGATGCCAACCAGGCCTGAGAAGACGATAATCGGCTTGCGGCCGAACCTGTCGGACAGGTACCCTGCGGGATAAACGGACAGCAGTAGAAAAACACCTACGGTAATCAGTAAATCGGCGGTGAGGCTAGCAGGGCTAGGAGGTTTGATTACGTCTGTTATAAAGTACAGGGCAAACGTCTGGAGTACGACCATGGCCATCAAAATGAACAGCCTGGACACGAGGAACCAGATAAAACCGGGATTTCCTTTAACGTCGATTTTATAGGCACCGGCCATTGCTTTCCAGGCCGATTGTTCGTTACTTGAAGTCGATGGCTCCTCCTTAACCGTCAGCATGGTGGCTATCATGGCCGCCAGCAGCAACAGCCCCGGAAAACCGATGGCTCCCCACAACCAGAGGTTGCTGCCGCTGGCAGTGTAATTGTCCAGGAAGTAAGCCACCAATCTCAGGAAGGCTACGCCACCGAGTATCTCTGCCAGGCTCTTGGCGCTGGAAGCCACCCCACGGCGCTTCGACGGCACCAGGTCGGGAATGAATGCCTGGAAAGGGCCCTGGGCTATATTCGTCGACACCTGCAGCAGGCAGTAACCTATTATCAGAAAGAGGAAGCTTCCGGAAAGGCCGATGCTGGGCAGGAACAGCAGTGCCAGCAGTGTTCCTGCGAAGATGAAGGGCCGCCTGCGGCCCCAGCGCGAACCGAAGCGGTCGCTTAGCGCCCCGGCCACCGGTTGAACGAATACGGCTATCAGGGAACCGACGAAGGTCAGCAGGCCGAGGTAGGTGTTCTTTTGCGCTACAGGTATGAAATCGAGAATCCGGAGGGGAATTATAAGGCTGTGCAGGCTGGGCCAGAGTACCGACAGGGCGGCGGCAAAGATACTTATCTTGACATAATCTGCGGGCCGAAAAAGTTTTTCTGAGGACACAGTTGTTTTCACGATTGGGGGCAATCGAGCCGCTTTTCAGATTAGTATAGCACAGGGAGCATATGCTCCGTCATCGCGAGTCCTTCGTCAATAAATCTCCTCAGGATAAACTCCGCGTGGCTATCTCATCTTTAAGTTCCATCAATTCTCTTTTTGGGTGCAGTGAAGCACCTCGGTGGTGGGAGGGGATTGCCACGGCATTCTACGAATGGCCTCGCAAAGACAATTATTAAACCTGTATTTTTTAAGTGTAAAATCTGGTTGCAATTGTTACGGAAGGAGGTCTAGTCATGTAAAAATCTAAAAAGTTTCTGGCAACTTCTGAGGCCTAAAGATTCAGAAGAGTGATTTAGATAGACCCGAGTCCTTGAGGATTCGAACCTAAATAGATTCGAGTCTTTTCTCTGAAATCAGTTTTCGGAAAGATTTGATGCTCTAGCATATTGCCCTAAATGGAAACTGAAGTTATATTGGTAAACTACTTGTTCTAAAAAGAATTGGAGAAAATACCTTTGCCTTTTTCAAGAATATCAGGAAAAGTTTGGAGGATAGGAATTCATCACTTTTTCTTTTCTCTCCCTTCTTCTTCTCTTAGATGATTGTTTTCCATTATTCTATCAGTAGCCAATAATAGAATTCCTAGAATACCGAAAACAACAGTCCAGAGAACGCTATATTCTTTTATTAATGCCATCAGAGCTGTTATGATTACTACGTATAGTAATGTGTTTGATATATGTCTTTTGTGTCCATATTTCATGCTTTAACCTTTTTCTTTCTAGTTATAAAATAGGCTACTGCAGTTGTCACCCAGGAAATTGTCAATCCAACCCCAACACCCCGAAAGTACATGCTTCCTATAAGGTATCCTACTAAAATGAATATCACGCTCAGGACTAGCTCGAATAATGCGAGTGTCAAAACCAAATGCTCCCGTGCCTGTTCCAAAATGCTTTTTTCCCCTTTTTCTGGCTCTTTCTTCATGTCATATTATCTCCCTTATTCTTACATTCGCCATGTGGAACTCTAGCCTCAGTCGCTTATCGAATTGGAGCTTCAGTGTCTCTTTGGCCTTTTCACCCATTGGGTTCCTCAAGCCAGCCCCATATGATGAAGCTAAACGAGGGGCTTTTGAAGCTATTTTAGCATAGAAACATGCCTATGCACCCAGTTTGATACGGGAAAACCGGGTTAAATCCTTGGCAGCAACGAAGCATATTTTTCCATCCGGCTCATGCCCGCTTCCGACTGAATCATCCAGGTCATCCAGCAGATAGCTATTGCCTTATAGCCCACTTCCGGCGCAATCCTCTCAATGTATTTAACGAACTCTATGTCGGTTGCGGGCATCTGTACACCGGCTTTAGCCAGCATTTCGGCAATCACCCGCTTCACGATCTTATCAGGCATCACCGTGTCCATGCCGCCCATCATCCGCAGGTACTGGTAGCTGTTGATGCCCACCCCGTTAATCCGGCCTACCGGGTCATCTTCCCAGTTATCCAGGCTGGCGTTCTTTGCCCAGTAGATGAAGGCCTGCCGCTCGTTGAACCCCTTTTCTTTCTTGATTCCGGCCAGATATGAGGACACTGCCTTTGCCATCTGCCACGAGCGTCTGTTCTTCCACACCCTCTCCAGCGCCTCATCTTTGGCTATAATCAGATCATCTACGGTACGAATTTTGCCTGTTTCCACGAACTGCCGCCGGAACTGCTCCACCCGGGGCACCACCGACTGGAAATAGTTCAGGCCGATGGAGGTAAAAGCGGCGTCGACCACCATCAAAACGACGTATCCGTCCCACCGTTCGGTCCGCAGGCAGCGCTCGATATAGTCGCTGACCTCAGGTACCTGCTCCATGTAGCTGTCCACAGCTTCTTTGAGTGTCAAATAAGGTGAAATCCTCCACTTGTATTGCTTTATGAAATGGGCTTCGTCCGCCACCAGCCGAATACTGCCAGTCCGGCGAGTACCACTCCGGCGATTATGGCTCCTATCCATCCTAGCAGGCACAGGCTGGTGACGATGGCGCCGGCGATTAGCACGCCGCACAGAATCGACAGCAGTGAATAAGTAAATCTCATCCCCAGAATAAAGGCGATTATCGAGCCTGTCCAGGCGCCGGTTATCGGCAGTGGCACAGCCACGAACAGCATCAGTCCCAACCATTCGTATTTCTGAATCATGGCTTCGTGCCGCCGCGTATGCCTGAAGACCCAGTCGACCACCTTTTTCCCCGCCGCTACCTTGCTGACGAGCTTCGCTAGCCCGTCGAAGAACAGCAGCAGTATAGGCACCGGCAGCATGTTACCGATAACGGCCAAAACGTAGGCCCAGTACCAGGGCATGTTGAACACGTTTATGGCTACCGGCAGCGCACCGCGGAGCTCCACCACCGGCAGCATGGCTATGATAACGACTATGAGCTGCCTGGCTATGTCCAGGTTAAGAATCTGTTCAACCATTTTGGTGTTTTTACCGCCCCGCGCTTTTGAAAGGCATTATATCATTATTTTTACCCTCACCCCGTCCCTATCCCTTCGAGAAAGAAGGAGTAGTAGTTTTCCTAAGAGGGGCTTTGCCCCTCTTGAACTCCCCGCTGTCATTGCGAGGCCATTCGAAGAAGGCCGTGGCAATCTCCTCCCACCACCGAGATTCTTCGGTAACTTCGTTCCCTCAGAATGACAGAGGGAAGGGATTTCTCGCGATGACAGAGGGTAAGACTTGTTCGCTTGCTTTATTTGTAGGTAACGTGGTGGTAAAATTAGGCAGGGTATTTAGATGTCAGGTCATTCTAAGTGGTCGCAGATCAAGCGGCAAAAAGGTGTAGCCGACCAACGCAGAGGGCAGGTGTTTACCAAGCTTGCCCGTGAAATTATCGTGGCAGTAAAGGAAGGCGGACCCGATCCCGCTAATAATTTTCGCCTGCGCCTTACCATTCAAAAAGCCAAGGACAACAACATGCCCACCGATAACATCGAACGCGCCATAAAGAAGGGCAGCGGCGAGGCAGGAGGTGCGGCCCTATCCGAGATAACCTTTGAAGGTTACGGCCCTCACGGCGTGGCCGTTCTGGTGGAAGCACTGACGGACAATCGAAACCGGACCGTCCAGGAAGTCCGTAGTCTGTTTACCCGCAGCGGCGGCAGCCTGGCCAACAGCGGCTCTGTTTCCTGGCTGTTCGACAACAGGGGCGTCATCGTCGTCGAGGCCAACGGCACACAGGGCGAGGAACTGGCGCTCGCTGCCATAGATGCCGGCGCCGACGATGTCAAAGAAGAAGAAGGCTACCTCGAGATTTTGACCACGCCCCAGAACCTGGAGGCGGTACGCAAGGCGGTGGAGCAGATAAAGCCGCCGGTGTCCGCCGAAGTCCAGCGGGTCGCCAAGAAGACGGTGGTGCTGGATGAGGACCAGGCCATTCAGACGCTCAAATTCCTCGACCACCTGGAAGAGCTGGATGACGTCCAGACCGTCTGCGCCAATCTCGACTACTCGGAAGCAGTCCTCGAAAAGCTGCGGGCTCAAGCATAGTTATGCGTGTTCTCGGAATCGATCCGGGCACTTTGAATCTGGGCTACGGTGTCGTGGATGAGGATGCCGGTGACATGGCCTACGTTACCTGCGGCGTGCTCAGCCAGCCTGCCAGACTTCCCGTAGAACGAAGGCTCTCCTCTCTATATAAAAAGCTCGTTGAAATCGTTGCCAGCCACCGGCCCGATGAAGTAGCCATCGAAGAGCCGTTCGTGGCCGGAAATGCCCGCTCGGCTCTGGCTATAGGCCGGGCTCAGGCCATAGCCATACTCGCCGCCGCCAATAAAAGTTTGCCCGTCTTTCGCTACCTGCCGACGCAGGTGAAGCTTAGAGTGACCACTTACGGGGGCAGCGGCAAGGGGCAAGTGCAGGAGATGGTCAGGCTCCAGCTGGGGCTGGACGAATGTCCTCAGCCAAGCGACGCCGCCGATGCCCTGGCGGTGGCCATATGCCACGTCCACCAGAAGCGCATCGATATTTTACTGGCCAGGAGTAAATAAAGATGATAGCGGCGAGGTTTTAACC
>CAZJID010000038.1:0-4992 GCA_964545945.1 uncultured Dehalococcoidales bacterium | reverse complement strand
CGAGGTTTTAACCTCGCCCGGCACGACCTTAAAAGGTCGAGACTACATGTTTAGGAGTTAGCTTAAAAGGTCGAGGCTACATGCTGGAACGAAAGAAATAAAATGATCGTTTCCATTGAAGGCGTTCTCGAAAGCCGTGGTACCGACTCCGCCGTGGTCAAAGTCGGACCGCTCAGCCTGCTGGTCTACGCTCCCGCGTTTACCTTAAGCAGCCTGGGCAACGGCGGTGATAAGGTCAAGCTGCATACGCATCTCCACGTCAGGGAGGACAACATCACCATGTACGGTTTCGCTTCCCCCGATGAGCTGGCGCTGTTCGAAAATCTTATCACCGTTTCCGGCATCGGCCCCAAGGCGGCGCTGGCATTCCTGTCCACGTTGAGCGCCGAGCAGCTGGCTTCGGCCATCGTCGGCGGCAACGTCGATTTGCTGACGCAGGTGCCCGGCATCGGTAGAAAAACGGCCGGGCGGGTGGTGCTGGAGCTTAAAAGCAAGCTGGAGAAGGGTTGGGAGGGCATAGTGACGCCGTCTTTATCGCCCGACGATGCCGATGTGGTGGCGGCACTGACCGCGCTTGGCTATTCGGTAAGAGAAGCCACACAGGCGGTGGCCGGAGTTCCAAATACGCCGGACATGGACTTGGAAGAAAAGGTCAGGCTGGCCTTACAACAGCTCTCCGCACAGTAGGAAAATATGACTACGCTCGTTGTCGTTCTGCTCGTTTTAGTTTTGCTCCTCCTGGGCGTCTTGATTTATCTCGTTGTCCGCAGCCGGCGGGTGGAGCCCACCGACCTCAAAAACGTTATATCCAGCACCTGGAACGAGCTGGGCCTGGGCGAAAAAATCGGCAGCATTGAGACCCAGGCGCGTGACATCAAGGACAGCTACCGGTCGTTCGAGCAGATGCTGCGCGTGCCCAAGGAGCGGGCGTCTTTCGGCGAGCTGGCGCTGGAGACCATACTGGCCGACCAGCTTCCTCCCGACATGTTTGGCATCAGGGAGACGGTTTTCGACGGCAAGCGGCCGGACGCCAATATAAAGTCTACCGAAGGCCTGGTCTGCATCGACTCCAAGTTTTCGCTGGACAACTACGGCCGGATGCTGGTCACGGAAGACCCGGCCGAGAGGCAGCGGCTCAAGAAGGACTTTATCGCCGACGTCCGGCGCTGCCTGGACAAAATAGCATTGGATTACGTCTGTCCCGATAAGGGTTCCGCCGAGTTCGCCTTCGCCTATATTCCGTCGGAGAGCGTTTACTATTATCTCCTGACCGAGGCCTACGACCTGCTGCTGGAGTACGGTCGGGGTGGCGTGCAGGTGGTGTCGCCGCTGACGCTTTCCGCCAAGATCGAGCTGATTAGGGCCGGCGTCCAGGCCAAAAAGCTCTCGGAGCAGGCTGAAGACGTTAAAAATGACCTGCTTAAAATTTCCCGCGGCTTTGCTGAAATCGATGACAAGTGGCGGCTGCTGTACGAGACGCATCTCAAGAACGCGGTAGACAGGGCCGCCGATTTGGACCGGTCCTACAAAAAACTCCGCGACGAGTTCGACCGCATTTCCAAGCTGCAGTAGAAGTGAGTAAAAGATCAAAAAATCCCCCTTAATCCCCCTTTTTCTAAGGGGGAGATGGGATTTTCCCATTTCGCCAAATTGATAAAAAACTTCTCCCTTTCGTAAAGGGAGATTGAGAGGGATTTTCCCCATCTCACCTGCATTAGATGTTATAATTATGCTCATCTGCCTGGTTCGACTGCATCTCCAAGCTGCAGTAGAAGTAACACTGGACTGAAAAAATATGGATAATTCGCTTCCAATAAATATAATAATCGGAGCGGCAGAGTTGCCGTTTTTATTCATACTGGTGGTACTGGGAACAGCCGCTTATTTAAAGGGCAAAGACACAGCCGTCAAATATGCCCTGATTGCATTCCCGGTCATCATGTTCTTAAATTTCCTGGCACTGATAGTAAGTCAAATCTTTCCTACCAATGGTTCCGTACAAAAATTGTTTGAGCCATCGAACAACATTTTGACTATCCTTGTGTTTATAGGCTGCCTGGTGGCATTGGAAACAGGAGTACGCTGGTATATTAAGAGCAAAGGTCCGGTAATTTTGTGTCTGGTAGTATCTTTCGGCCTCTATGCCCTGTCAGGCCTCTTAATATTTTTAGATACCTATTTCGCCATTAACGGGAATGTTGTACCCCCTGCCGCATTAATTACCGGAGTGGCCGCTTACCTGGCCGGCATTTCAGCCATGATTGTGGCGCTGGTTCAGCCTAAGCCACGACAGGGCATAGAGGGAGTTTAAGAGGGGCGGAGCCCCTCTTAAATAAAACAAATTCTCTCCCCCTTGAGGGGGAGTGTAGTGTGGGGGTGTCAAATGAACATAATAGACAAAGGAATTAACAGATTCGGTAAACTAATCGTTGCCTCCTTTTTCCTGATGGGCATCGGCCTTATTGCTTTCCTTCTGACCCCATTACTATACGGACTCTGGGGCATAGACTCTGACCTCCCCGGAGTGCTCGTTGTAATTCTGGGGCTGGTGCTTTTCCTGGTGGGGCTGATTCTCAGGAAACCGACCAGAACCAGGCGCATAATCTATATCGTTCTGGCTTCGATTTTGAGTCTACCGATCCTGTCTGCGATCGTAACCACGATTATATATCTGATAACCGGCCGACCCCTGGGAGAATAGAACTATCTTTCATCTCCCCACTACGAACAGAGATGTCTCTTTCCCCATCGTACCTGCATGGATGTATAATTAGGCGTCGTACCAAGGGGAGTTTAAGAGGGGCGAAGCCCCTCTTAGATACTATTAATTCCCTCCCCCTCAAGGGGGAGGGTCAGGGTAGGGGTGAAACCAAACTAAAATGGAATTTAAAATCTCATCGGATTTCAGACTAACGGGCGACCAGCCGCAAGCGGTGGACAAGCTCGCCGAGGGCCTTAACCTTGACTACAAAAACCAGACCCTTCTCGGAGTCACCGGCTCCGGCAAGACCTTCACCATGGCCAACGTGGTGGAACGCGTCCAGAAGCCCACGCTGGTCATGTGCCACAATAAGACCCTGGCCGCCCAGCTCGCCACCGAGTTCAAAGAGTACTTCCCCGACAACGCCGTCGAGTACTTCGTCAGCTACTACGAGACCCAGCACCGACACCTACATCGAAAAGGACATCGACATCAACGAAGAAATCGATAAGCTGCGCCACGCCGCTACCCGCGCCCTGTTCGAACGCCGCGACGTGCTCATCGTGGCCTCGGTTTCCTGCATCTACGGCCTCGGTGAGCCCGAGGAGTACCACAGCTTCGTGGCCACCGTAAAAAAGGGCGAAAAGCTTAACCGCGGCAAGCTCGTCCGACGCCTGGTGGACATGCAGTATGAGAGAAACGACTTCGATTTCGCCCGCGGCCGGTTCCGTATCCGCGGCGATACGCTGGAGATACAGCCGGCATACGAGGAGATCGCCATACGCATCGAGTTCTTCGGCGACGAGGTCGAGCGCATCGTCGAGGTCGACCCGCTTACCGGCGAGCTGCTGGCGCAGCGCGATACGATTGATATTTACCCCGCCAAGCACTTCGTCACCTCGCATGACAAGCTCGTGGCGGCCATCGAGGACATAAAGGTGGAGCTGGAGCAGCGCCTGAAACAGCTTAAAGAGCAGAACAAGCTGCTGGAAGCCCAGCGGCTGGAGGCGCGGACCAACTACGACCTGGAGATGCTGCAGGAGGTCGGCTACTGCAATGCCGTGGAGAACTACTCGCGGCACCTGCAGCGCCGGGCGCCCGGCTCGGCGCCATGGACGCTGCTCGACTATTTCCCCGATGACTTCTTATTGTTTATCGACGAGTCGCACATGACCTTGCCGCAAATACGCGGCATGTACCACGGCGATATCTCGCGCAAGCAGACGCTGGTCGATTACGGTTTCCGCCTGCCGTCGGCGCTGGACAACCGTCCCCTGAACTTCGATGAGTTCAACCAGCGGCTCAACCAGGTCGTCTACGTCTCGGCCACTCCCGCCGAATACGAGTACGAGCACAGCCGGCAGGTGGCGGAGCAATTGGTCCGTCCCACGGGGTTGCTCGAGCCCACCATCGAAATCAAGCCCACCAAGGGGCAAATCGACGACCTTATCGAGCAGATTAAGGCCAGGGTGGACAAAGGCGAGCGCTGCCTGGTGACCACGCTGACCAAGCGCATGGCCGAGCAGCTTGACGATTACCTTAAGGAGATGGATATCAGGACGCATTACCTCCATTCCGAGATAGACACGCTGGAGCGCGTGGAGATACTGCGCGACCTCCGCCTGGGCGTCTACGATGTGGTGGTTGGTATAAACCTGCTCCGGGAAGGCCTTGACCTGCCGGAGGTCAGCCTGGTAGCGATACTGGATGCCGACAAAGAAGGCTATTTAAGGTCGAAGCAGGCGCTCATCCAGACCATGGGCCGGGCGGCTCGCCATATAGACGGCCACGTCATCATGTACGCCGATACCGTGACCGGGGCCATGCATGAGGCCATCGAGGAGGTCAACCGCCGCCGCAGCATTCAGGAAGCCTACAACAAAGAGCACAACATTACGCCGCAGGGCATAAAGAAGACCATCAAGGACATCACCGAGCGTGTCCGGGTGGTCGCCGAAGCCAGAGCCGCCTACACGCCCACACCTATTTCCAAAGAAGAGGTTCTAAGGCTGATTAAGGACCTGGAATCTCAGATGCGCAAAGCCGCCAAGAACCTGGAGTTCGAAAAAGCCGCCCTCCTCCGCGACCGCATCATCGAGCTCCGCCGCGACGAGGAGATACTGTCGCCACTGACCAGGTTTAAATAAGGCGTTTATTCATAGAGACAAACTTATGTTGCATAAATCAGGCAAATGTTCAAAGATGGAAACGGCGCTATGAACGAAATGACCTGCCCCCAATAGTGATAACAATTCTTAAGTTAGTCCCACATGGCCTCCGCTAGGCCGTCT
>CAZJID010000037.1:0-19056 GCA_964545945.1 uncultured Dehalococcoidales bacterium | reverse complement strand
AGGCCGCCTTCGCCGGTATTCCATAAAGTGCCGGCCTCGGTAGCCGCCCGGGCCAGTGACTCCTGAACGTTGATACTTACCGCACCGTAGGACATAGCTGAAAACATTACCGGTATATCAAGCTTCACCTGTGGTGTCATTTTCGTCTTCAACTGCATGGTGTTCAGGTCTATCTCGACGACATCCGGTTTCCGGCCGATGTAAGTAGTAAGCTCCATAGGTTCACGAAGGGGGTCGATAGACGGGTTCGTTACCTGGCTGGCGTTCAACACCAGATGGTCCCAGTAGACGCGCTGGCTCTTATCATTGCCCATGCCGGTTAGAAGCACGCCGCCGGTCTCGGCCTGCTTTATGATGTCTTCGATAGCTTCCGGTCGCCAGTTGTAGTTTTCCCTGTAGTCCAGAGGGTTTTTGCGAATTGTTATAGCTCCGGTGGGGCAGAAGACGGCACAGCGGTGACAGCCGACGCAGTTGACCTCCCGGCTCCTAACCTCGTCGTCCTCAGCGTCATAGTTGTGCACGTCGAAACTGCACTGATTGACGCAGACCTGGCACTGAATACACCGGTTCTGGTCCCTTTCCACTAAAAACTTTGGTGGTAAATAAGTCTTCATAATGTTCTCCGTATTATTGTTCGGTCCTTACGGGGATTCCTTTTTTCCCGAGATAAGCTTTGGCCTGCGCTATGGAATGAGTCCGGTAGTGAAATATGCTGGCGGCTAGGACGGCATCGGCCTTACCCAGCACCAGCGCTTCATATAAGTGCTCCAGGTTTCCGGCACCGCCGCTGGCGATGACCGGTATGGTGACCGCTTCACCGATAGTGCGGGTCAGTTCCAAGTCATAGCCCGCTCTCTGTCCATCGGAATCCCAGCTGGTTAGCAACACCTCTCCAGCGCCTAATTGGGCGGCTTTCTTCGCCCACTCGATGGCATCTATTCCCGTTGGTGTTCGGCCTCCGTGAGTGCAAATCTCCCATTTTAATTCCCCGTTCCCGTTGCATCGCTTGGCGTCGATGGCGATGACGATACACTGGGAACCGAATCTTTTCGCGCCCTCACTGATAATGGCAGGATTTAGAACGGCTGCAGTATTCACACTTATCTTGTCGGCCCCCGCTTTCAAAATGCTTCTCATATCCTCAATGCTGCGTAAGCCGCCGCCAACGGTCAGCGGAATAAATACCTGCTTAGAGCAACGCTCTACGATATCAACCATGGTGTCCCGTCCCTCGGGCGTGGCGCCTATATCCAGGAAAACCAGCTCGTCGGCCCCTTCACGATAGTAAAATGCTGCCAGTTCCACCGGGTCGCCGGCATCGCGGAGGTCGGTGAAGCTGGTTCCCTTGACCACCCGGCCATTGGTTACATCGAGACAGGGAATAATCCTTTTCGTTAACATAGGTCTAAATCCGTTTACTTTAAATTCTATTTAGCTCCGACCATCTTTTTGACTAAAGTTTTCCGGCGCTCGAGTGGCTTTCCCAGGCTGCCGATTATCGGTTCGCCGCCTACGGGAATCCAGGCGTCCTCCAGGTCCGGGCAAATCAGACGGATTGCCGCTTCCTCAGACGATAGATAAAGCATTTTGTCCTTTATGCCGGCGGTCAGCGGGCGCAGCCTTATTCTGTCGGTGAGCCCTATCATTTCACCTTGATGGGCGATGATTATGGTGAACGGGCCGTTCATGAGTAGACTGCCGTATACCTGGCGCAGCGCTCGCAAAAGTTCCTGCTCTTCGGGAGGCCGGCGCTCTATCTCGTTCCAGAACGGCGGCGCAAATACTTTGGCTACCACCTCTATGGGCAGGCCGTGTTTTCTTATGAGCAAGTCGACGGCGTAAGCCACCACTTCGGTATCGGTCTGCAGTGTACAAACATAGCCGAATTGCTCCAGGTAGCGCCGGTTTATGCCGTAAGAAGATATCTCGCCGTTGTGCACCACCGTCCAGTCAAGTATGTTAAACGGGTGTGCGCCTCCCCACCAGCCGGGGGTATTGGTCGGGAACCTGCCGTGCGCCGTCCATAAATAACCTTCGTAGTCCTCGAGGCAGAAATATTCGCCTATCTCCTCCGGATAGCCCACGCCTTTGAATACTCCCATATTCTTGCCGCTGGAGAAGACAAACGTGTCTTTGATAGCAGTGTTGATATCCATGACTCTGGCCACGACGTAGTCGTCGTCCGCCAGTCCCTTCGATTCGCGCCGGTTCACTTCTACGAAATAACGCCACACCAGGGGCGGTTTGGTTATCGCCGGCGTGGCCCGTGTCGGCACTATGCCGTCATGGACTATATTAAACTTCTGTTTCAGAAATTCTTCCGTCTCGGTCTTGCCTTCGCGGCTCAGGTACATTATGTGGAAGGCGTATCGGTCGGCGTACTCCGGGTACAGCCCGTAGACGGCAAAACCGCCGCCGAGCCCGTTACCGCGGACATGCATATTGGCGATGGCCTTGATTATGTCTTTTCCGGAAAAGCGCCCGCCCGAAGTATCCATCATGCCGAAGATGGAACAGGCGTCGATCACCTTATCGTCTAAGTGGGGATTATTAATCTGCCAGATATCTTTCATCTAAATACTCCAACTTAACGTTTGCTTACCAGCAGGGACACATTTCCCAGGCGCTCCTGCCACAGCTCCCGCGGCATATACGCCAGCCCGAAATCCTCCGCTAGCAGCACCTGCTTGAAGCTACTGACATCGACCCTGTCCCGCATCAAACCGAAAATCATGCCCGACTTCTCGATATCTTTGACGAAGACCATTCCTATTACCTGTCCGCCGCTCAACATTACTTTTTGATAGATACCGTCGCTGTCACGGGTAATCACTTCACAGTTGCCATCCGGAGGGATGACGATTCCCGCCGAGGTAATATCAATCCCGAAGTAGCTGACCGAATTCATGACCGTGCCGCCCGGATACTCGGTTTTTACCCCGGCCATGTTGACGCCGGCTGTCATGCCGCCGATGTAGGCGTTCGGCCAGATGGGTATCAGCCGGTTGGCGTTAATAATAAAATCGTAGGCTTCAGCAACGTCACCGCAGGCATAGACATCGGGCACACTGGTGGCCATATACCTGTCTACCAGTATGCCGCGATTAATTTCTATATCGGTGCCCTTCACTAATTCGGTCCGGGGCAAGACTCCAATTGCGATGACTACCAGGTCGCAGGGGATTACCTCTCCGCTGTCCAGGACGACGCCCTCAACGGTTTTTTCGCCAATAATTTCCGAAACGGTGTTGTTAACGATGACCCGGGTACCGGCTCCGGTAATCATTTCCTCCGCTATTGCCGAGGCGCGCTCATCGAGTATGGTATTCAGCACCCTGTCTTTCATTTCAACGATGGTGACCGGTACATTGCGTTTGGTGAGGGCTTCGCTGACACTGATGCCTATAAGCCCGCCGCCTATAACCACCGCCCGGCTGCCGTCCTTCAAAAACTCATCGATGGCCTTGGCGTCGTCAAGAGTCAGGAACTTGAAAACGCCTTTCTTATCGAGGCCTTCCATCTTGGGGACTATGGGTATGCCGCCTGTAGCCAGCAAGAGCTTCTTCCAGGCGATTTTTTCGCCGCTGTCCAGTTCCACTGTTTTACCCGTCAGGTCCAGGCTTTTTACCGCTTTGCCCAGCATAAGGTCTATGTTATTTTTTTCGTAGAAATCGGCAGTACGGAAAAGCATTTCCTCCGGGGTCCGCTCGCAGGACAGGTATTCCGAGATGAGCGGGCGGGAATACGCCGGGTACGGTTCATCGGAGAGGATGATTAGGGGGTTCTCCTTGTTGACCTCGCGTATGGCTTCAGCGGCTCCAATGCCGCCGGCCGAGTTCCCTATTATCAGATATTCGGTCTTGAGCGCTTTTCTGGTTGTCATATTATCCTTCCTGCCTGAGAGCTTTTTTCAAAAAGTTGGAATACATGGTCAGTCCCCAGTTGCCGCTTTTTTCGGGGTGGAATTGGGTGGCTATTAAATTATCTTTGATAATCACGCTGCTGATAGGCAGGCCGTATTCCGTGGTACCGGCTACGACCGACTTATCATCCGGGTCGACATAGTAGCTGTGTACGAAATAGAAATTGGCTTCATCCGGTATGCCGCCGAAGATCGGATGATTAACCGTCTGCTTGACCTGGTTCCAGCCCATGTGAGGAATCTTGAGACCCGCCGGCAATTTCCTGACGGTACCGGGTATGATATTCAGACATTCATGCCCGCCACCCTCTTCGGTGCCGGAAAGAAGCAGTTGCAGCCCGACGCAGACAGCGAAGAGAGGCCGTCCGGCATCGATTAACTGCCGGACAACGTCGGCCATGCCGATGGCCTCCAGGTTTTCCATGGCGACGCCGGCCGCGCCCACACCGGGCAATATTACTGCCGGAGCATTGAGAACCTCCGACGGCTTACCCGTAATCTCCGGCTCGTAGCCTAGTTTGATTACGGCATTGGCCACACTGCCGAGGTTACCGGCGCCGTAGTCGACTATAGCGATCTTTTTATTCAACTCTTTACCTCTGCAAGTTCCTCGGCCACGCTGTCTTCTACGAATACCAGCGCTTCATTGGGACAGTTGGCCACGCAGGCTGGCACATCGAGTCCCGGACACAAGTCGCACTTGGCCACAACTTTCTTGCCGTTATCCCTGGTCAGAGCTCCGTTAGGGCAGGCCAGTATGCAGGTCCAGCAGCCCATACACTTTTGTGTATCAACGTTCACTATGCCTGTAATGGGGTCCTTTTGCATAGCTCCCGTAAGGCAGGAGTAAACGCACCATGGCTCATCGCAATGCCGGCACTGGAGAGAGAATGATATTTCACCTTTTCTTTCCACACGGACTCGCGGCACTGAGCGATAGTTCTCCCTCTTGAATGCCTTTATAAGGTCCTTCGTTTTGGAGTGTTCCAGCTGGCAGTAGACCCGGCAAAGGCCGCAGCCCATGCAGATTTCCTCCTTCGCATAGACTCTCTTCATCGTTTCTTCCTTCTATTAAGTTATGTGGTATGCGGCAAGCGGTTGCCGTATGCCAGTATATTAACACAGCCAATAGAGCTTGTCAAGCCCTTTTGGTACAAATTTTTTCGTTAAATGTTGGAGAGGCTACAAGGTTTCCGCTCGTGGTGAGCCTGTCGAACCATGCGGAAACTGCCCTTCAGCAGACAAAATGTGGGGATGGTAGTACCGGTTATTTTTTGTTTCTACTCGTGTCGCAAGGACTCGATGGGGTCGAGCCGGGCAGCCCTGAACGCCGGGTAGGTGCCGGATATGACACCGATACCGATGGAAACCGCCAGCGCCAGGATTACGATGCCCACTGAAACCTGAGCTCCGATGGTTAATTCTCCAAATGGCACATTTTGTAAGAACAGCGACAGGATTAAAGCCAGAGACAAGCCAATCAGGCCGCCGGAAAGACTTAATGCCGCCGCCTCGATAAGGAACTGGATCAGGATATCACGTCTCTTGGCGCCGATGGCTTTACGTATGCCGATTTCGCGGGTTCGTTCAGAGACCGAGACAAGCATTATGTTCATGATTCCTATACCGCCGACGATAAGCGAGATGGCACCGACGCTGCTTAGGAAAAACGAAAAGGCAGCCAGCTGTGACTGTAATTGATTAAGTACATCTCGCATATCGCGTATTTGGAAATCATCGGATTGCCCCGGAGCTATGAAGTGCCTTGCCCTCAATATCGAGGTTATCTCTGATATGGCGGTATCCACCTGGTCGGGGGTGGCCGCCTTAACAGCGATTTGCTGGACATTATCGCCACCGGATATTTTAGACTGCATGGTGGTAAGCGGCATCAGTATGTAGCTGTCTCCCGTAAAACCACCCATTTTGGTTACAGTGCCGACAACCAGGTATCTGCCGCCGTTGGCAATGCGTATAGTCTGGCCAACTGCCGTTTGACTCCCGAATAAGTCCTGGGTCGTCTGCCAGCCGAGCACCACCACGTTGTCTCTGGTTGCTACATCCTGGTCGGTTATGAACCTGCCGGCTGCAAGGTCGTATTTTTTTATCTGACCTATTACGGGCGTAATTCCGGTTGCCTGCACATTCACTGTATTATTGCCGTAAGTTGCAGTAACTCCTTTACTGAGGGTAGGCGCCACCAGCGCTATTGCCGGAGCCAGTGATTTATCTTCCAGCGCCTGGGCGTCTTCAAACGTCAAATCACGGATAACAGAAACGTTTTTAGCGGTAGTCCCGGAAACATAAAGTGCGCTGGCTCCTAGATTTTCAAAGGTCTGCTGCATGCTCTTCTGGAATCCGTTTCCCAGGGCCACCAGCAGTACCACGGCGCTGACGCCGATGATGATTCCCAGCATTGTAAGCGAAGACCGTAGTTTATTGGCGAATATAGATGTCCAGGCGGTTCTCAGACTTTCCAGTATGTTCAACGCTTCTGTTCCTCGATTATATTCCCGTCCAGTATACGAATCGTCCTCTCGGTATAAGAGGCGATATCTTCTTCGTGTGTAACGATGATAATGGTGATGCCTCTTTTCCGCTGCGCCAGTAAAACATCCATGATGTTGTGGCTTGACTGAGTGTCCAGGTTGCCTGTCGGCTCGTCGGCAAGTATTATGCTCGGATTGTTTATCAGGGCGCGGGCAATGGCTACCCTCTGTTGCTCGCCGCCCGACATCTCACTGGGGTGATGTCGGGCCCTCCCGCCGATGCCTACCGATTCCAGTGCCTCTAGCCCAGCCTGCCGCCTGTGACCTCTGCCGGCGTATATCATGGGCAATTCAACGTTCTCCAGCGCTGTCATTTTGGGTAGCAGGTTATAGGACTGGAAAACAAAACCGAGCTTCCTGTTTCTTATTTCAGCCAGTTCGTTATCGTCAAGACTTGAGATATCCTGGCCGTCAAGAAAGTAGCTTCCGCCGGTGGGACGGTCCAGGCAGCCTAGAATATTCATCAGCGTAGACTTTCCGGAGCCGGACGGCCCCATAATGGAAATCACCTCGCCTCTCTTGCACCGAAAAGAAATATCCCGTAGGGCATTGACCTGGATCTCTCCCAGGTCATATGTCTTGGCTACGTGTTCCAGTGAAATTACGATGTCTGATTCAGCCATGACCTAACGCCAAATTCAAAGCTAATTAAATATACACAGTGCGGACGGCGATTAACGAATTATAACCGCGCCGCGCGGTCCCCCTGTGCCGGTATTTGCCGTCGGTGGAGTCCCTGTTACCGTAACTTTATCTCCTTCTTTCAGCCCGGATAAAACCTCGGCGTACTGGAAATTCTGCTGTCCCAGTGTAACGGATTTATATTCGGGCTTACCAGTTGTCGGGTTGATAACGGCTACCACCGGGCCTTCCCGCGTATTTACTATCACCGATACAGGGATCAGCAATACGTCCTTACCGCTGTAAATATTGATATTCGCTGTGGCGCTTAAGCCGCCTCTTAGCTGCGCATCGGTCGGAGCCAGCTTTATAATAATGTTGAATTTTATAACATTTCCGGAAGTTATGCCGAACGGCGATATAAACTGTACCGTCCCATCGAGTACCTTCCCCGGTAGGGCGTCGACGGTTATGGTGGCATTCTGCCCTTTTTGTACCTTCATGATATCGATTTCGTCGACCAGCCCTTCAAACCTGGTAGAAGTAGTATCGACGAGAAGGATAGCAGTTGTCGAGGAATAGGTCTGTGCTGAAAGCACTGAGGATACCTTGAGGTTCACGCTGACTACAGTGCCGTCGGCGGGGGCTATAATGGCCGTATTCATGATGGCCTGCTTGGCCTGGTATAAAGATATCTGGGCGCTCTGCAGCGCCAGGTTATACTGCTGCAGTGTCTGCCAGTTGATGTTTTTTCCGACAGCGAACAACGATGTCTGATTTTCCAGTACGTCCTGTCCCACCAAGAGGTTGAGCTGGGCGATGTACAGCTGCTTGGCGGCTTCCAGTGGCTCGGCCCCGCTCTGTGCCAGGTAGTCCTGAAGATCCTGCAGACCGCGTATGGATGTCTGTAGAAAATCGACGCTGGTGGCGCTGTCCGGATACTCGAACATCTCGCTGCCCTTGAGATAAACGGTGCTTTCAGCCATATTATAAGCGGTAAACATTTTCTGTTGTGCTGCGGCAAACGCAGTCGAAGCCTGGTCGTAGGTGCCGGCTCTCAGGTCGTCACTTATATCCAGCAGTTGTTGCCGAAAGTCCTTCATATAGCTGACCACCGCTGCGTTTAGTTCCTGCGTACTACTGGCGCCGCTCAAGTCATACAGGTCCGGGTAATAGGTCGAGTTTGTCTTCATTCCAGCCAGCGCTGCGGCATCCGGTTTGGAGGCGATGAGGTCCTCGCCGACTTCGACATCGAAATAGGACATAATCAAATAGTAGCCGGAGTTCTTGTAGTCCTGCTGGTCGAAATAGCTTGCCGCCAGGTTCAAATCGTTTTGCGCCTGCTTAAATATGCGGGGCACGCTCAAATCGGGGTAGGTATAAGGCAAATGGTCGCACGCTGTGCTGGTTGATGTTGATGTGCTCTGTACCGTTATATTGTTCTGCGCCGTCTGCACGTTCAGCAGCGCCGTCTTAATGGCGTTCCTCTGCGATGTATCGTCGAGCAGGGCCAGCAGCGCTCCCTCCTTTACCTGGTCTCCTTCCTCCACGAATATTTGCGATACCTGCCCGTTAGTGCCGAAACGCAAATTGTACTCGTCTGGCATGGTCAGGTGCCCGTCCGATGATACGGTGATATTCAGGTCTCCCTTTGTCACCTCGAAGACCTGCTCCGCTGCCTTAGAAGTAGTTGTGCTGCTTTGGCTGCAGCCGGCTGCCGGCAGCGCCAGCAGTATTGCGCTTACTACCAACAGGCTTATCACAAATTTTTTCATATTATTATCTGCTACCCTCCGGCGGCCCTCCGCCTCGCCCCGGGAAGCCGGTAACTACTGGCGCCTGGGTGGCCGTCTCCTGAATTACCACCTTTTCTCCTTCTTTCAGCCCCGACAATATCTGTGCGAACTGCAGGTTCTGAGCACCGAGCGTTACCTGCCTTTTCTCTTGCTTGCCGGTGGCCTCGTCAACGACGGTAACAAAAGAACCGTTGTTGGTAGTGGTAACCGCCGCCACCGGCACCAGCAAGGTATTTTCAACGCTGGACACCGTGATATCGGCGGTTGATGTCAGGCCGCCCTTCAACGCCACGTCCGACGGGTTAAGCTGTATGGTTATGGGGAATTCGACCACGCCGCTGGCATTCGGCGTGCCGTACGGTGAAATGAATGACACGTAACCGGTGAACATCCGGTTGGGCACGGCATCCACCTCTATGCTGGCAGCCTGTCCCGACTTTATTTTCAGTATGTCTATCTCGTCAACCTGCCCCTGGAATTTAATCTGGCTGGTGTCGACGAGCTGGACGGCGGTTACGGAAGCGTAGTCTATCTGGGATAGGACGTCGTTTTTCTTCACCCCCACGCTGACCACTGTGCCGTCGAAAGGCGCCAGTATTACGGTCTTGAGGAAGTTGTCCTGCGCGTTGCCCAGTCCCACCAGTGCGTTCTGCAGGTCGACGTTGTACTGCTGCTGGTTCTTAAGCGACAGGCCGTGCTGTAGCACGAAATCGTTGCTGCCCAGTATGCTGTTGCACAGCCTCATATAATGGTCGGCGATGCGGAGGTTATCGTATAGCCCGGCTGAATTCAGTCCGCCGGTTTCTATGCCCTTGAGAGCCGCACTCAGCTTGTCGTTGGCGGCATTGTAGAAATAGAGGCTGATGTCTTCGCCGTAAATTGTGGAGTAGTTGTGCGCTTTTATTATGTTGATATTGTTGTAGACGACCTTGCCGATGTCATGGACGCTCTTCAAAATCGTGTTCAATAAGTTACCGGCTTCGTCATATTTGCCCTGGTCTATCAAATCCCGGGCGCTGCTGATTTCCGTCTGGCCCTGCTTGATTAAATCGATGGCGTTTCTGAGCTGCACCACGTAGGAGACCTCCCAGGACTGGTTGGTTTGCATCTCGAGCAACATTATGCCGGCTTCGTCTTCGGGAACCATCGGTGCTATATTGCCCAGGCCTGACTTGGGGTTGTTCATGGTGTCCTGGAATATAGCGGTGCAGGCTTCCATGTCGGCCAGGGCTACGTTCAGCTCCGATGTGGCCGCAGCATAATTATCGTTTTGATAGAAGGAGTTGGCGCTGTTCACCTCAGCCAGCGCCCAGCTATAGGCAGATAGAGCCGTAGAATTGGGGTAATAGTATGCGGAACTGGTGTCTACATGGTCGCTGCTTTGGCTAACGGCATATCTGTATGTAGTGACCTTTTGAACTTGCACATGAGTCGACTGAATTGTAACACCTGTATCAGGGTCAGTTATGGGAGCATCTATTGTCGTCCTCGTCGTAGTCGTTGTCTCAGTCACGATGGATGTCCCTGGCGCTCCACTATCCGCCGTGGTTGTACTGATTGTTGTTTGCGGTGGAAGAGACCCCGGTGCAGGAGTAGGAGTTCCCGGCTCATATGTAATTACATTTACTGTGTCTGGGAAAGGTCCAAAATTGTCTGTCCGATCGGGAGTGTGCTCAGGCTTAAGAGTATCGGGGTTTATTGCTATAGGTCCTATTTCACTTTTTACATATAGAACTGTCGGAAACTCGGGCAGCAGGGGTATGGTTTCGTACAGCTTGCTCAGCACCGTCTGCACGTTGTTGTTGGCGGACTCGACGGACAGCTTCTGGGTGGTGTTGTCCAGCGTGGCCAGCACCGTCCCTTCCTTGACCACATCGCCTTCTTCCACGTATACGTTCTGGACAGTGCCCGGGGCGCCGAAGAGCAGGTTATACGCCTGCGGCATGACCAGGTTGCCGTCCACCGAGACGTTTACGCTGAGATTGCCGCGCTGCACGGTGGCCGTCTGGGTAGCCGCCGCCGGCTCCGCGGTTTTCGGAGCACAGCTGCCGGCTAAAATAAGTAAAACAGGTATGGCGATTAAAAGAATTAGCTTAGAGATTTTTGTCACGTTAATATAGAAGCTGCCTGTTTTCAATGGAATCTAATGTAACAACGAAATGTTAAGACATTATTAAGATAATTATTATTTTTCGCAATAATTGAAGTTGAAGGATTTTTACCGTTAACTATTTTGTGCAACGCTATATTATATCGTCCTGCATGCTTATTGGCAATAATTCGGTGCTTACTGGCGGCACTTACCCGGCCCGGATATCAAAAAGAAGAGGGGAGATAATTCCCCTCTTCTGTAACGAGTTACGGGTGCCTAAAAAATTTTCTAGTATGTTGTCGGGCTTACTCCCGGCCCGGCGTTCTGAGTTCCCTGCTGGAATCTCTGCCACAGGCGCGGACCGAACTGCCGGCGTGGCCCTTCACGCTGGGGCAGGGGTATATCCGGTTTCGCCGCCATCCAGGCCTGGTAAGCATCGTACTGTTCCTGCGTTATTTTGCCAGCCTGCAGCAGTGCGTCCAGCCCTTTGGGGCCGACCCTGGGAATATTCGGCCTTGAATCGAGCCACGCTTTCAACTGGTCGGCCTGTTCCTGAGTTAAAGTGCCCTTGTTTACCAGGTTCTCCAGCCCGGTATTCTGTCTCTCGGTCCGCCTCTCGGTCAAAGCCTGGGTGAAGGCGTCCTTCAGCTTCTGGGTATCTATGTTCAGAATCTGGGCGACCCTGGCTAGCAGCCCGTCAGGCTTTCCCTGGTCGGTTTGTCCGTCATCGGCGACTGCCACACCCACGGTGCCCGCCATCATGGTAACCGCCAGCAAGCCGGACAATAAAAATCGTGCAGTTCTCTTCACGTTTGTTTTCCTCCTTTGTAGCAAGCGTATGCCAGGATTATAACAGTGATTTGTTTACGAAATTTGGGGAATATGTAAAATCTGTGTAAACTTTGTGAACTTTATAAGAAGTCGCGGTTTACCCCGTTGGCTCTTCCTCACGATAAACATATCTGCCGCCCCGCAGCCACGATGTGCCGGCCGCGATCAGGCACATGACTATGGAAAAGACGAAAACCTCGAACAATCCGTGGTGGAAAGCGTCCGATATAAGCTGGGGGAAAAACGTCCTGGAGGTAATTGTTGCTGCTTGTGCGGGCGGCAAAGCGTGTAGCACCTGCGCCGGGATGAGCGTTCCCAGAGGGTTGTAACCCAGAAAAGCCGCGAACAGGTATGTTAGAGCGGGTGCCGCGGCCAGCTTCTGAGCAATAGCCCCCGGCATTCCGTTCTGTATTAAGCCGTTGTACATGCTAAGCGGGACGATGGAGTTCATGCCGAGTATCATGAAAGAGAAGAAGATGCCGATGGACAGGGGCATGCCGGCATTAACCAACGTAGCCCGCATCCCGGAGCTTACGCCCCGGTGCTTTGCCGGAACGCTATTCATGATGGCCGCGGTATTGGGTGCGGCGAACATGCCCATAGCCAGGCCGTTAAGGAATATTAGAAAAGCAAAGGCCGCGTACGGAAAGTTTACGTTTAACCCCATCATAAGACCGAAAGTTATTGCTGCCAGCAGCATGCCGCCGGTGGAGAAATAGCGTGCTCCATACCTGTCAGACAGGCGGCCGAAAAGCGGACCGGCTATCAGAAAGCCGATGCTCATGGGTACCATATAAATCCCGGCCCAGAGGGGCGTTACTTCGAAGTTGTAGCCGTGAATGGGCAACCAGATGCCCTGCAGCCAGATAATCAGCATAAACATCAGGCCGCCGCGTGCTACCGAAGCCAGGAACCCGGCCACATTGCCGGCGGCGAAAGCCCGGATGCGGAATAGATTGAGACGGAACATGGGTGACTTCACCCGCTGCTCGATAAAGAAAAAAGCCACTAAAAGCACGGCGCCACCTATAAGCATGCCCAGTACCAGCGGTGTGGTCCAGCTCATTAGAGAATTCCCGCTAGGATTTATACCGTAGGTGATTCCGGTAAGCACCAGGGTCAGGCCGGCAGCAAAGGTTATATTTCCCAGCCAGTCGATGGACTCGCGTTTTCTGGTACCTATTTCCTTGAGCGACATGTAAGCCCAAACGGTGCCGATAATGCCTATGGGCACGTTTACCAGGAAGACCCAGCGCCATCCGATCTCCGCCAGCACCCCGCCCACCAGTATGCCCAGCAGGGTGCCGGCGATGCCGGCTACCTGGTTCAGGCCCAGCGCCATACCGCGTTGTTCCACAGGGAAGGCGTCGGTCAGTATGGCTGCCGAATTGGCGAATAAAAAGGCGCTGCCGACTCCCTGGATTACGCGAAATATGATCAGCTCGATAGCTCCGGCGGGCCCCATGCTCCAGGTAACGGCACACAGCAGAGAACCAACGGTGAAGATGGCGAACCCCAGATTATACATGCGCGTCCGACCGAACATGTCGCCCAGGCGGCCGAAGGTGACCACAAGTACTGCCAGTACCAGCATGTAACCTACGAGCAGCCAGATCAGGTAGGTGAAGCTGCCCGGGTCGAGGGGATTAATGCCGATGCCCCTGAAGATTACAGGCAGTGCCAGGATTAAACTGGAAGAGTTGAGGAAAGCCAGTAATACGGCTAAAGTGGTGTTGGACAGGGCAATCCACTTATAGGCACCGCTAGGAGATTGGGTCGAGTTATGGTTCATGGAAGCAGAATGCTCAGCTTTCTAGTCGGTCAGTGCCGGTGCATATTATTATCTTTTTCGGCTTGAAATGCAAAATCTCACCCTCACCCTCTCCCCATATCCCAATGGGAATAAATCCTCATCGGATGCCTGCCCACCCTGCCACCCGGCGGGAGAGGGAAGAGGGTTTGCTAAGAGGGGCTGCGCCCCTCTTAAACTCCCCGTATCTCTTCCTTAATTATGCGCGTTTATTTTCTGAGGTTGCCACGTCATGTCCTCTTTGCCGACCACTGCTTAAGGAACAGGTGCGCCGGGAACAGATGGTGCCATGGAAACATCCGGTGCGGTCACAGACCACACGCCCTTAATTCCCTGCCCCACCGTATCCCCTGGCGCCTTGTCGTTGACGAAGAAATATAGCGGCCAGCCCTTGAAAGTCGCCTGGGCCGTTCCCCCGGTTGTGGTGATAGAGAAATCGGCAACATTCAGTGATGATGGAACGATGAAATTCGATTCACTGAATGGAGGCCACAACCCCAGAATAGCACTGGTAGCATTGCTTTTTCCGGTTGCGTCGAAGGTGGCGTGATAAAGCGTCATGCCCTTGGCGTCCACTAGGTAGTTGCCCACGTCGGCTTTCGATTCAATCATAACCGTATAGAACGGTACCTTGATTACGAACCATACTCCGTTGAATCCTTCACCGAGAGTATCCCCTGCCGACACATCCGGAGCATAGCGGTACAAAGGCCAGCCTTTATAGGTTGTCTGCTTCTTGCCATCGGCCCTGGTAATAGTGCCGAAGTCGGCGGCATTTAGAGAAGGTGGGACATCGATATTCTGTATATTGAATATCGGCCAGATGTCAAGAATAGCACCTGTGGCATTACTGGTATCTATGGTATCCTTAGCGAAATAATATAATGTCTTACCCTGGGCATCGACCAAATAGTCGCCTATTCCGGCCTTAGACATGACGTCAGCGGTGTAACCGTTGGTTGAGGGTGATGGAGCCGTAGCCGGGGCATAACACCCTGCAGTTGCCAGTGCTGCCATGAAAAGCAGTACTACTACATATACCGGCCAATGTTGCCTTATGCGTTTATTCATTTACTTCCTCCCTATTCCTAATGGAATACTCTAATTATGGAAGAAGGACCTTTTAAAAGTTATAAAATATTCGTCTCGGATATTACATATTTATTACATTTTGGTGAATAAAATTATAAGGTGTTATATTCTGCCAGATGTCATGCTTTTTTAAGTATTTCCATACTTGTTTTATGACTTTGTAATCTGCTGCACTATAATATCTATATGTAGATGTAAATATCCGGATACAACCGGAATGATCGGGGACTAAAATATGAAAAAAGGAATTCTTATCTCGCTATTATTAGCAGCTTCGTTGATACTTGTTGGTGATGGCATATCTTGCAGCACTTCGTCAATTACTCCTGAAATTTATAGTAATGCCACGCCTCCTGAAATCGGTGAACAGGCCCCAAATTTTACCGTTACTGATATATCGGGTAAAACAGTGAACTTAAGCGATTTTGCGGGTGATGTGGTTTTGCTTAATTTCTGGGCAGTCGATTGTGACCAGTGTAACATGGAAAGAGACCTTTTCGAAGCAGTTCACAATGAATATCCCGATATTCAAATAATGATGGTAAATTCAAAAGATGATGTTGGCTCCGTCAAACGATTTATCAGGAGTTTTGCCTTTAACCTCCCCGTCTATATGGATAATCAGATGGTAGCAGCCGATGCTTTCGATGTCCATCTTATACCGAAGACTTTTCTCATAAATAAAAGCGGAACAATTGAATATATTCAGGATGGTGCTTTCTCTGACCGGGCGCAATTGGAGGATGCTCTAGCTTCAATATCAAAATAGGGAGGTTAAAAACTATGCCGAGAATGTTGCTGGCACTGGTAACCATTTCCGTGTGGATACTGTTTGTGGTGGGCTGCCTGGCATTGTTGGCCGGCATTATAGGACTGGCCGCGTTCTGGGGCAGCTTCAGGATGGGTTCGGCTTTCGGGTTTGGCGTCTTCAGCCTTATGCTGTCGGTTATAGCCGCCTGGTTTAGACAGAAGCTCAGTTAATTAAAAAGCGTGTCATCGCGAGGAGTCCTTCCTGCACAGGCAGGACGACGTGGCTATCCAGTCAATAAAATAAATGCCGGTAATAATGCCGAGATTGCCACGCCCTTCTGCGGAAGGGCTCGCAATGACATTCTGGTGGCGGCTGGACTTAAAGTCCGCTCCTGTATTTTATCCTTAGCCGTCGAAGGTCGGTTTCCGCCATGGTTAGACAGGCTCACCACGAGCGGAAACCTTACCGCTCACCCTGAGCTTGTCGAAGGGGTTCCTCATCCCGTACCGTAGGGACAGGGCTTTACCAAACAAGGTATTGCATTTCAACCTGATGGCCTGTAGAATTCAACGACTGGTTTAAAATTTGGAGGTGAGGATTGACGGTTAAGATAGTCACTGACAGCGGCTCGGATTTGCCGATTGACCTGGCCAAGAAACTGGGTATAACCATGGTCCCAGTATATATCTATTTTGGCGACAAGGCTTACAAGGACGGGGTGGACATAGGGCCTGATGAGCTGTATAAGAAATTAGTGGAGGGACCGGTTTATCCCACGACCACCCAGCCGATACCCTCTGATTTCGCCGAGGTATATACCGCGCTTTCTAAGGATGCCGAGGCTATTGTTTCCATACATCTGCCGGCCAAGGTCAGCGGCACTTATAACGCGGCACTGCAGGGAGTGGAGATGGCCAAATGTAAGTGTGACATACATGTGTTTGATAGTCAGACGCTGGCAGCCGGTCTGGGGCTGGTAGTTTTAGCCGCGACCCGGGTGGCCAGCAGCGGGGGCAAACTGTCCGAGGTTTTGGCGGAGACCAATAGGGCAATTGGCCATACTCAGATACGGGCCGTGCTTGATACCCTGCAGTATCTGCTCAAGGGCGGGCGTATTACGAAGACCAGAGCGCTGGTGGGAGCGCTGCTCAGCGTGAAACCCATACTGAAAACGAAGGATGGTGAGCTTGTCCAGGCCGGGATGGCCCGTTCTTATGCTAAAGGCATCGACCAGCTATTTGAGTTCGTCAGAAAGTACCCCGACCTAAAAGAGGTGGCTATATCGCATACTACGGTTCCCGAACAGGCACAGGCACTCAAGCAGCGCCTGACCTCTATTATAGATAAGGAGAAAATTCAGATGTTCAGAGTGGGCGCCGGTTTAGGCGTGCACGGTGGACCGGGGACGCTTATAGTCGCCGCCAGGGGCGGCTAGCCTATTTTCGAATATTTTGGTACTCGGGCGCCGGGTTATTTCTCCAGCAGTTCCTTCATCGGCTGCCAGTAGTAATCATGCCAGCCCTGCGATACGTCCTCATATTTGTCTTCCGGTACTTCACTCTGCGTAAAAGTAAGTTTGGTGCCGCCCTGGTTTTCCTCGAGCAGGAACGTGGTTTTTGAATAATGGCCTTCCGGCCAGTCGCTGTACCGCCACGATTGAACGATCCTCTTATCGGGTACCAGTTCCAGGTTTACGCCTTCGATTTCGCCGTCATATATGCTGAATTTGCCGCCGACTTTTTTAGTTATCTTTGCTTCGGCACCGACAAGCTCGGCGTGTTTTTTGGAGTCCATAAGCGTTTCATAGACTTCGTGTGGAGTTGCTTTAAATGTTACCGTTTGCTGAATTGTTCTCATCTTTATTTTTTTCTCCTCAGGATTACCTCTTAATTAATTGTAGCACCAGTACGCGTTTTTTGTCTGCGGCGACCGGGTGCTATACTTGAATTATAAGGATAAATCGAAAGAGGTGGAGACATGAAAATCAGCGCACGGAATGTTTTAAAGGGCAAGGTTAAAGAGATAAAGGGAGGCATGGTCAACATCGAGGTAATCGTGGAGTTGCCCGGCGGTCTTCAGATGGTGTCGGTAATCACCAAGGAATCCGCCGAAAATCTTGCGTTAGTTAAGGGCAAAGACGTCTACGCGGTGGTCAAGGCATCCAATGTTATGATTGCAGTGGACTAACCAGACCCGATTAGCAGAAAATGCTGTTCAAAGTTTTTTAAAAAAATTTAAGGGAGGGTGGCATGAAACCCATAGGACCTTTGATGCGGGAGCACCGGCGAATCGAGCGCATAATCCCCGTGTTAAAGACGGAGCTAAACCGGATTGATAAAGGCAACGAAGCCAATGTCGAACTGCTGACAGTTGCCGTCGATTTCTTCCGTACCTACGCCGACAGGACGCATCACGGCAAAGAAGAGGACATTCTTTTCAGAGAGCTGGTCAAAAAGCCACTTTCTCCGGAACATAAGACCACGATGGATGAGCTCATACAAGAGCATATCTACGCTCGGAAGACGGTTTCGGCTCTGGTGGCAGCCAAAGATGCTTACCGCAAGGGCGACAAGGGGGCAGTCAGGGACATAGTCAAACGTGTAACGGAGCTGGTCAATTTTTATCCGGCGCACATCGAAAAAGAAGACCAGCATTTTTTTTATCCTGTCCTGGACTATTTCAGCAAACAGGAACAGGATGATATGCTCCAGGAGTTCTGGGAATTCGACAGGCTGCTCATACACGAAAAGTATCAGAGGGTAATCGAGGAACTGGAAACAAACCTGACGCCGCAGTAAGGATCAACCTATTTGCAGTTGAATGTAGCCCCGACCTTTTAAGGTCGGGGTCACGGGGCTGAAGCCTCGTGACCCATCGGTTTGTATCTTTGATTTTGGCTTTTGGTTTAGCTCACCAGCCCTTTGGCTTTAAGCAGCTCGGCGCTGAGTATGCCGCCGCCCGCCGCGCCACGCACCGTGTTATGGTGCAGTCCGATAAAGCGGTAGTCGAAAACGTTACATTTCCTGAGCCTGCCTACGGTCACGGTCATGCCGTTGCCGGCGTTCCTGTCTTTCTGCGGCTGCGGCCGGTTGACCTCCGTGCGGTAGACCATAGGTGGTATGGGAGCCGAGGGCAGCTTTAACTCCTGCGGTAGAGCGGTGAAACTCTCCCAGATTCGTATTATCTCATCCATGTCCGGCTTTTTACCGGCAAACTGGATGCTGCAGCAGGCGGTGTGCCCGTCGGTCACGGCCACACGGTTGCAGTGCGCCGAGATTTTGATGCTTTTGTCGTCGATAAATTTACCGTTCTTTATCTTTCCGAAAATCTTCTTCGGTTCCACCTCCGATTTCTCTTCCTCGCCCGAAATAAACGGAACGATGTTGTCCACCAGGTCGATAGCCGCCGGTCCGGGATAGCCGGCGCCGGACAGCGCCTGCAGGGTGGTGACGATCATCTTATCGATTGTATAGCCGGCCTTCATCAGGGCGTATACGGGTAGCATATAGCTCTGGATGCTGCAGTTGGGCTTGACCACGATGAACCCCTTGTCCCAGCCGTGATTTTTCTGCTGTGCCGGAATAATGTCCAG
>CAZJID010000036.1:0-19297 GCA_964545945.1 uncultured Dehalococcoidales bacterium | reverse complement strand
CTCCAATATTCTGACACATATCTGTGGTAGCGTTGCACTATATCAAGCCTAAATTAATCTTATCAAAGGTGCAGCCCTATCCCTTAAACGGGCACGGCATGTTATAATTATCATTGTAGTGTAAGCCGCAGAAACTACAGGGGGCAATACCATAGACATACAGAAGCAGGTGCCATTGGCCGATATTAAAGATGTAGTCGCCCCGAAGCATACCTGCCTCGTCGTCTGGGACGTGCAAAACGCGCTGGTTAACGTCATCTTTAACCGCGAGCAGTTCCTGAAATCTCTGAAATCACTACTGGCTGCCGCCAGGACAAACAATGTTCTCATCGTTTATACAAAGATTACACCGCTGCCGCCAGCCGTGGAATCGCCGTGGAGCATCTATATGAGAATGAAAAGGTCCGGGATCGACGACCCTGCAAAACTGCGGCCATGGATGGTCCCCGGCAGCCCGGAGGCGGAGATACCCGCCGAAGTAAAGCCGGCCGAAAGCGACTTAGTGCTGCATAAACATACAGGCAGCGTCTTTATCGGCACTCATTTCGAATATTTCATGAGGAACAGGGGCATTAAAATAATACTGTTCGCCGGCATTTCTACCGAAATCGGCATCGCCTCAAGCGCCCGGGATGCCGGTAACCGCGGTTTTTATTCCGTGGTGCTGTCCGACTGCGTTTCCTCATCCGATAAGGAAATGCACGAGTCGACGCTTAAGGTTTTGCCAAGGGTATGCCTGGTCATGCTGTCGACGGATGTCACGGCACACTGGAAATGATAGGTTCAAAGTGGACAGCAGCTTTTGGACGCTTTGGGATGGGGTTCTTTAAATTTTACGACTATTTAACTGTTCGCTTGCGGATTTTATGAGTTTTTAATGCTGCTCGGTCTATTATTGTTTTTGTTTAACTAATTGAATATTCACCATAAATAATTATAAGGAGGTGCAACTAGATGTTTGCCATTGCTTTACCTATTCTACCCGGCTTAACGGTCACCGGGCTGATCGGAGGCATAATAGCCCTGGTCTTCGGTATCCTCATCTTGGTTTTCCCCCGCATACTCAACTACCTGGTGGGAATCGGCCTTATAATTTTCGGCATAGTCAGTATTTTGGGTGGTGGATGGGGGATTGCAATAGGAATTCTATCTCTTATCTTCGGAATCGTGGTATTTATTTTCCCCAGGATTCTCAATTACCTGGTGGGCGCTTATTTCATCATAGTCGGGCTAATAAACATCTTTGCTCTGGGATCGATTATCACCGGTATAATCCTGCTTGTTTTTGGCATAATCATAATGATATTCCCGGCTATTATTAACATATTGATAGGTATCGCTTTCATCGTCGCAGGCATTATTGCTATCGGCCAGCATTTTAATTGGCATTGGCCCTGGTAATGTTATCGGTCAATAAAATATTTAGAATTAAAGCGTTCGAAAATATTCGGGCTGTTTAAGGATAGCCAGAAGTAAAAGCGTCGTTAAACAGGAGGTGGGAAATGGCTTATGTTCTCATTGCGCTGGGTGTGGCTATTTTCGGTATTGGCATGACGCTTTATTTTCAAGCCCAGATAATCCTGCGGCCGAAAAAACAGGAGAGCTTCGCCCGGCAGTTCTGGTGGTTCGGCGCCGCCTGGATGGTACTCGGACTGGCGGCAGCCGTATACGGGGTAGTCGGTATATTTACCGGCATTTTTTAAAAATATAAAAACGTCGGCTGAGGGAAACCGGGAGGTTTATAATCTAAACCTATAAAATAGTGGGCAACTCCCGGAAACTGATTAGTTCCTGATAACTCAGCAGACCGCTCTCAGCCATATTCTCTACTTCAATACCGGATTCGACCGCAGCAGCTACGGGATTGAGCCCGCCCAGTAACGCCATACCGATACGGTTGGTGCCCACTGAAATCTGGCAGACCGGCTCGCTGGTATCGCCCAGGGCATAGACACCATTGATACCCGCCTCTTTTAATTCTGCTGCGACCTGTTCCACAATGGGCCTGGCCGGCGCCGGCAGCTCCCGGAAGTTGGCCAGTATCTTGCCGTTACCGGTGGTGGCAGCCTGGCAAACAGTGGTCATTCTGGCGCGGATGTATTGTTCCGAAGGATCGAGTGATGTGCCGCCATAGTTGATAATGGCCACGAAGCGTTTTGGTTTTGAATTTTTTATTTCGAGCACTCCGCCGAATTTAGAATCCACGGGAACGCCGTGCTTCAACAATACGCCGTTTACGATAACACTGCAGACGGTGGCCAGACCGACTTTGCCGTCCGGAATAACCACGTCGCCGAGTTTCTGACCTTCCCTGGCTACGGAGACTAACTGGCTGACGCATAACCCGGATTTGAACGCGTCTCTCATAGCTCTTACAGCATCAGGGAAAATCTTTTTATTAAAAAGCGAGGTATTAATGGGAAATAGTCCTGAACGTGTTTTCGGGTCGAAAGTGGTGTTGAAGGCTAGAAGCTCAAGTTTGTCCTGTATGAAGCCCAGTTGTTCGGGTGCCAGTGCTTCTCTAAGCTCTGCCATACCGCGTTCCGTAATCATACGGCCGTCCCGGCCCATCGACCTCGTATAGCCCCTCTCGTCGGCGATTCTCAGGTGATATCTGACCGTTCGCTCGCTCAACGAAAGTCCACGCTCTTCGAGCTGGCGAGCGATGGCTATGGAGCCAAGCGGTTCGTAAGACTCGCTGAGAATCTTCAGAATCATCAGTATCTTTTTTTCGGTATCCGCGCCGGCAGCAGATATCATTGTTTAAATAGCCCCCAGTATAAATTTATGAGTATTATACTATCTCCGCACCAAAAACAGAATGTCGACGAAAAAGTTGAAAGTTAAAGGCCAAGAGTTACGGTGAAAGGGAGAAGCTTAATGAGAGATTAACCCGGCCCTGATAGATACTCGGGCAGAGGCCTGACGTTGAAGTTGCCAGCACCGCTGGACAGCGCCTTCAGGGTGATGCGTGCCGTGTCTAGCGACGTAAAACAGGGGATGCGCATCTCGGTGGCAGCCCTTCGGATATGGAAACCGTCCTGCAGCGGAACACGACCGCCGGTAGGGGTATTCAGTACACCCACAACAGAGCCGTCATTGATGAGGTCGAGAATATTCGGGTGACCTTCTCCCAACTTTTTACCGATCTTCGTTACCGTCATACCGGCTTTCCGAATCATGGCTGCCGTCCCCTTGGTGGCATAAAGCTGGTAGCCCAGCGAATAAAACCCCTGAATTATAGGCAAAGCTTCGGCTTTATTCTGGTTAGCGATGCTGAACAGCAGGCTGCCCTGCGGCGCCAGCATAAGGCCGGCGGCGATAAGCGCCTTGGTCAATGCCGCTTCAAAGGTGTAGTCGATTCCCATAACCTCACCTGTCGACTTCATCTCCGGCCCGAGGTAGGTATCCACACCCATAAGCTTGGACATGGAAAAAACAGGAGCTTTTATGCCCACGAGTTTCTGCTTCTTCCACAAGCCCCCGGCGTATTTCTGCTCTTTGAGGCTAATGCCCAGCATTATCTTGGTGGCGAGTCTGACCATGGGTACGCCGGTGACCTTGGAAATGAAAGGTATGGTCCGGCTGGCGCGCGGGTTCACTTCCAGGATATAGACCGACGATGAGCCATTGTTCTCACCTCGCATGATTACGAGCTGTATGTTCATTAACCCTTTGACCTGGAGCGCCTGTCCTATTCTGGTAGCGTAATCAACGATGGTGTCTACTTCGGTATTGGTCAGGTTCTGGGCCGGATAAACAGCAATGGAATCACCGCTGTGTACGCCGGCGCGCTCGATATGTTCCATGACGCCGGGGATGAGAACATCCTTACCGTCGCAGACGGCGTCCACCTCAACCTCTTTACCTTCGAAATACTTATCTATCAACGTCGGGTGCTGGCTGTCCATTTCCAGCGCCAGCGACATGTAACGCAGCAACTCCTGTTCGTTATGTACGATTTCCATAGCCCTGCCGCCCAGGACGTAGCTCGGCCGCACCAGCACCGGATAACCGAGTGAATCAGCAGTCTTCATACCGTCTTCCAGAGTCGTGACCCCCGCGCCGGGCGGCTGCGGTATGCCCAGGCCGTTGAGAAAATTTTCAAAGCGACGGCGGTTCTCGGCGATATCGATGGTCTCGGCGGTGGAACCAATTATAGGCAAATTACTCAGTGCCAGGAACTCGGTTAAGTTTATGGCAGTTTGACCACCGAACTGGACAATCGACGGTGGAATAAGGTTATTTTTGGCAGCCCCTTCGTTTTCCAGTATGTCGCGCACGCTTTCGGCGTCCAAGGCCTCGAAGTACAGCCTGTCGCTGGTATCGAAGTCCGTAGACACCGTTTCAGGGTTCGAGTTTACCATGATGCTCTTGAAGCCGGCTTCCTGTAATGCCCAGGCAGAATGTACGGAGCAGTAATCGAACTCGATTCCCTGGCCAATGCGTATGGGGCCGCTGCCGATGACTACAGCTTTTTGTTTTGATACCGGCTCGGCTTCATTTTCCTGCTCATAGGTACTGTAGAAATAAGGCGTTTCAGCATCGAATTCAGCAGCGCAGGTATCTACCATCTTGTATACCGGTAGTATCCGCCAGTTGTGTCGTAGCTGGCGCACCCGCTCCGGCAATCTATCGGCCAGGGTGGCGATTTGCTCATCGGAGAAACCGAGGCGTTTAGCCCGCCACAGCAAGTCAGGCGTCAGCGGCTCGGCCAGAAGCCTTTTCTCCATATTCACGATATTGTGGAGTTTATCGATGAACCAGGGGTCGATCCCGGTATGCCGGGATATCTTCTCGTCTTCCACCCCGCGCCTCAGCGCCGCCATAATGGCCCACAACCTGATATCGTTGGGAAAGAGCGGATAAGAATTCAGATCCTTGTCTTTGCCCCAGTTCCGGTCTTCCCAGATAAGCGATTTCTTGCCGAATTCAAGCGAACGCACCGCTTTCTGGAGAGCGGCCTCGAAGCAGCGGTCGATAGCCATTACCTCGCCGGTGGCTTTCATCTGGCTGCCCAGCTTGCGGTCACCCATGGCGAACTTGTCGAAAGGCCAGCGTGGAATTTTAACCACGCAGTAGTCCAGGGCTGGCTCGAAGGCTGCCTTGGTCTTGCCTGTCACCCGGTTGAGGATTTCATCCAGCCGCTTGCCCATGGCTATCTTGGCTGCAACGCGGGCGATGGGATAGCCGGTGGCTTTGCTGGCCAGCGCCGAGCTCCGGCTGACGCGGGGATTTACTTCGATAATGTAGTACTGGCTCTTATCTATTTTAAGCTGGTCGGGCGCCCATTTTTCGGCTACAACCGGCCCGGGCGTCAGGGCGAACTGAATGTTGCAGCCCCCTTCGATGCCAAGAGCCCTGATGATTTTCAAGCTTGCCGACCTCAACATTTGATATTCTCTATCGGTCAGGGTCTGGCTGGGAGCGACCACTATACTGTCTCCGGTGTGAACGCCCATGGGGTCGATGTTCTCCATGTTACAAACGGTTATGCAGTTATCGGCGGCATCGCGCATTACCTCATATTCGATTTCCTTCCAGCCTAATAGACACTGCTCGACAAGCACCTCGTGAGTCATGCTGGATGCCAGACCGCCGGAAACGATGGTCTCCAGCTCTTTCATAGTGTTAACAACGCCGCCGCCGGTGCCGCCCAGTGTATATGAAGGGCGGACTATCAAAGGTAGGCCGATTTTCCGGGCCAGCTCTTTGGCCTGGGCCACGGAGTTTACAGTAGCGCTTTCCGGTACCGGCTCACCGATGTCCAGAAGCAACTGCTTGAACAGTGATCTTTCCTCGGCTTTCTTAATTGTTTCCAGAGGCGTACCCAGCATCTTGACTCTGTATTTATCGAGCACACCGGCATCGGCCAGCTCTACGGCCAGGTTAAGTCCCGTCTGTCCACCGAGTGTTGGAAGCAATCCGTCGGGTCGTTCCCGCTCAATTATGCGTGAGACCACTTCAACTGTTAGAGGCTCGATGTAGACTATGTCAGCGATGCCCTGGTCGGTCATGATGGTCGCCGGATTAGAGTTCACCAGCACGGTGGTCACACCCTCTTCTCGCAGCGATTTACAGGCCTGCGTGCCGGCGTAGTCGAACTCGGCCGCCTGCCCGATGATTATGGGCCCGGAGCCGATGACCATGACCTTGGAGATTTTAGTTTTACCCATTATTAATCATTTCCAGAAACCGCCGGAATAAATATACATTGTCCTGCGGGCCGGGAGAGCCTTCGGAGTGGTACTGGATGGACATTAGCGGTAGTTCCCGGTGGCGGAAGCCCTCGTTAGTGCCGTCGTTCAGGTTTATCTGGCTGACCTCGAGCCCGCCCTTCAAGTTGCTATCATCCACAGCGTAGCCGTGATTTTGAGTGGTAATGTTGACCCTGCCCGTGGCCAGGTCGCAAACGGGATGGTTGCCGCCGCGGTGGCCGAACTTGAGCTTGAAAGTGCCGGCGCCGAAAGAACGGCCTATTAGCTGATGTCCCAGGCAGATGCCCATGACCGGCTTTTTATAAACGAGCTCTTTTACAGTTTTCGTTAAGTAATCCAGGAGCGCCGGGTCACCGGGCCCCGGAGATAAAACGATACCGTCCGGTTTTTGCTCAAGGATATCGGTCGCTGACATTGTGCAGGGGACTACGGTCACCGAACAGCCGAGCCGGGCCAGTATACGGGCTATGTTGTATTTGAGCCCCATGTCTACGATTACGATATGGCGTTGCGGGTGAGCGATATCCGGTGGTAGCTCCCACTGGTATGGCTTTTCGACTGCAACCTGCTTAACGTAATCAACCGAGCCGTAACCGGGCAGTTTTTTCAGCTCTTTTAGTGCCTCTTCGGGTGGTATCTCCGAAGACAGTATGCCCATCATAACGCCGGCGGAGCGAAGGCGGCGGGTCAATGCCCGGGTATCTATGCCGCTCAAGCCCGGTATGCCGCCGGTTTGCAGGAATTGATGCAGGCTGCCGGTGCTCTCCCAGTGGCTTGGTTTGAGGCAGTTTTCCCTGACGACAAATCCTCTGACCTGAATCTGCTTGGACTCGAAGTCGAGCCGGTTGATACCGTAGTTGCCGATGAGAGGATAGGTGGGGACTACTATCTGTCCGGCATATGATGGGTCGGTCAGCATCTCCTGGTAGCCGGACATGCTGGTGTTAAAGACAACTTCGCCAAAGGTGGTATCATCAGCTCCAAAGGAAAAGCCTTCGTAGATGGAGCCGTCCTCCAAAGCCAGAAAGGCAGGCTTGCTCATTGTTTCCTTTGAAGCTTGGCTATTCCCGGGTGTCAAATCTTTTTTAGCGGTAATCTAGCATCCTTTGAACCTGTTAGTTATGGGTAATCTCCTGTCTCGACCGAATGCCCTCGGAGTGATCTTGATGCCAGGCGGCGCCTGGCGCCTTTTATATTCGCTGCCGTCTACCAGTCTGGCCGCCCTTTTCACGACGCTTTCATCAAAGCCGGAGCCGATTATCTGTTCCACGCTCTTGTCCTCCTCCACATAAGCGGTGAGGACAGGGTCGAGCAGTTCGTACGGCGGCAAGCTGTCGATATCTTTCTGGTCGGGCCTAAGCTCAGCGGATGGTGCCTTAGTAATAATAGTGTTCGGTATAACCTCGTTCTTGGCTATGGAATTTCTGTACTTGGTTAACTCATAGACCAGTGTCTTGGGTACATCCTTTATCACGGCGAAACCGCCGGCCATGTCCCCGTACAGCGTGGTGTAACCGGTGGCAATCTCGCTCTTATTACCCGTAGTCAAGACCAGCCAGCCGAATTTATTGGATAAGGCCATGAGCAGGTTGCCCCTGATGCGTGCCTGTATATTTTCTTCCGTCGTATCCGGCTTGACCTCGCGGAAAGGTTCTTCCAGCGTTTCCAGGTACGCTTTATAGACCTTTTCTATGGGCAGGGTTATGTATTTGATGCCAAGGTTGCGGCTTAGAAGCTCGGCATCGGATAAGCTGCCCTTCGACGAATATCTCGACGGCATTAACACACCTATCACATTCGAGGGTCCCAGTGCATCGACGGCAACGGCCGCCACGAGGCTTGAGTCTATGCCACCCGAGAGACCGATAAGTACCTTCTTGAAGCCGTTCTTGGTGATATAGTCGCGTGTGCCCAGCACCAGCGCATCGTAGACATCGCCCGGAAGGCTGTGCTTCTTAATCTTGCGCGGTTGCAGATCCGGCTTGGGTGTCGCTGGAGGTAGGTCGGAGACCATTATCTTAACGGCATGTTCCTGTTCGTCTTCCAGGAGCAGCGTCTCTTTTCTCCATCTGGGGTCGTGCAGACGGGTACGAAAAACAGCTTCGACATCGAGGTCGACGACTATCAGGTCTTCTTCGAACTGTTTACCTCTGGCGATCAGCTTTCCTTTCTCATTCAGCACCATACTGTTGCCATCGAAGACCAGCTCATCCTGGCCGCCTACCAGGTTGTTATAGGCGATGATGGCCACATTATCGGTGGCACGGGTGGACAGCATTCTTTCCCGGTCGTTTTCCTTGCCGAAGTGATAAGGTGAGGAGCTGATATTAACAATGACTTCGGCTCCGGCATAAGCCTGAGCCGTGGCCGGGCCGGCCTCGTACCATATGTCTTCGCAGATATTAACGCCGATACCGACACCGAATATGGTGTATACGGGAAATTCCCTGCCGGCCTGGAAATAGCGGTTTTCGTCAAAAACGCCGTAGTTAGGCAGGTAGATTTTGTGATAAATGCTGACCAGCTTGCCGTCGTGAATAATGGCCGCTGCATTATAGATATCGTTCTTGGCGTCCACGAAGCCGACAACAGCGGCCATACCGGACGTCTGCTTGATGACTTTCTCCAGTGATTTCAGGTTCTCTTCAATGAACTGAGTTTTGAATAGGAGGTCTTCCGGAGGATAGCCGCAGACAGCCAGTTCCGGGAAAGTGATCAGGTCTATTCCCAACTGGCGGCCAGCGGAAATGGCGTCGATAATTTTCCGGGTATTACCGGAAAAATCACCGACTGTGGTGTTGATTTGAGACATGCCGATACGCAGCTTGCGCATATTATTTCCCCCAAAGGACCGCGTCAATGTAATTTTAGAGAACCGACGGCAATAACTCAAGTTGACCTAAGGCCAACCGGGTGTCTTGTCGGTACCGGCTGCAAATAATGAGTTTTTAAGGCGTGGTTCGGGTACCGGTGAAGTTAGTTTTTAACCGTTACCTCCACAACGTTTTGCCGGGCGATGGCAATGTCTGCATTACCTTTCTTGACAAAGACATGCATCAGCCCCATTACCTCATACTGCCCGTTTTCCAGAGCCGTTGTGTCCCACCGTGTAGGAAAGTCCTGCTGTTCGTTGGATGATTCTCCGATCTTAACCCAGGTATCTGTATTCTTCTTGCGGTAGTACCATGGGTTGTTGATGGTGGAGATTGGCCCTGTAACGCCGAGCGCCTGCATTTCCTTATGCAGCAGGTCTTCATCGAACTCCTCTCGCAGTACAACCGTCCCGGAATAGCTTTTAAGCACGTCCGTAGGTACGATGTAGTGAGGGCCCCAGTTGTATGACATAGCAGCCTCCTTTATACTGTATTTTCCGTACCGGCCTGCAATGCCGGCATTTGTTTCATTATTAAAGTACGGGTAAATATCTTTCCAGTTCGAACGGTGTCACCTGACTCCGGTACGCGTCCCATTCGATTAGTTTGTTTTTAATGAAAGCATTGAAGGTGTGTTCTCCCAGAGCCTTGCGAACGAGCGGGCTCTTCGCCGCCAGATTTACCGCTTCGAAAAGGTCGGCAGGCAGAGTGGCTATACTTCTTTTCTTCCTTTGCCTGGCGGTCATCTCGTGTACATTCTCCTGCACGGGGGCAGGCAGTTCATATCTCTTTTCTATACCTTCCAGACCGGCGGCCAGCATAACACTGAAGGCCAGGTAGGGGTTGCAGGCCGGGTCCGGAGAACGAAACTCGATCCTGGTCGCTTTTTCTCTTCCCGGCTTATATTCGGGAACCCTTATCAAATCGGCCCTGTTTCGCCGGGTCCAGGAAACGTATACCGGCGCTTCATAACCGGGGACCAGCCGTTTATAAGAGTTGACCCACTGGTTGGTGATGGCAGTGATTTCGGGAGCATGCTTTAGCAGGCCGGCAATATAATATCTGGCGATTTCGGAAAGATGATATTCACCGTCTTTGTCAAAAAACGCGTTAGTATCACCTGTAAACAAAGACTGGTTTACGTGCATGCCACTGCCGTTGGCGCCGAAAACGGGCTTCGGCATAAAAGTGGCGTACACCCCGTGTTTGATAGCCGTTTCCTTGACCACCAGCCGGTAGGTCATGACGTTGTCAGCCATGGTCATGGCGTCGGTGTATCTCATGTCTATTTCATGCTGGCTGTAGGCTGCTTCATGGTGTGAAAGATCCACGCCTATGCCCATTTCTTCCAGGGTGAGAACGGTATCCCGCCTCAAGTCAGTGGCAGCATCCAGAGGTGTCATATCGAAGTAGCCGCCTCCGTCCAGGATGCTGGTTCCGCTCGAGTCACGAAAATAGAAATACTCAAGCTCAGGACCAACATAAAAGGTATAACCCATGTCAGCGGCCCGCTTTAAATTCTGCCTCAGCACATATCTGGGATCTCCTTCAAAGGACTCTCCGCCAGGCTTAAGAATGTTGCAGAACATCCTGGCTACGGCATTTTCATGCGGCCGCCAGGGCAGCAACTGAAAGGTGTCCGGGTCGGGCAGGGCCAGCATGTCGCTCTCATCAATTCGGGCAAAACCCTCGATGGAAGAGCCGTCGAAACCTACGCCGTCCTCAAGGGCAGCTTCCAGCTCCTCGAAGGTGATAGCGAAGCTCTTGAGAAAACCGAGTATATCGGTAAACCAGAGCCTGATAAACTTGACATCGTGCTCCCTGGCTACCTTTAGCACGTATTCACATGCATCAGTCGTACTTGTTATAACCAACTCTCATCCCCCCACTCATTTGACGCTGCCGCTAAATATCGAAATACATGTAGAACTCGTAAGGATGTGGCCTGAGCCTGAGTGCATCAACCTCGTGAGTCCTCTTGTACTCAAGCCAGACATCAATTACATCCTTGGTAAAAACATCGCCCTTGAGAAGATAGGTATGGTCTTTTTCCAGTGCATCGAGGGCTTCTTCAAGAGAAGAGGGTACCGTTTTTATCTTGGCTGCGTCTTTAGCACTCAGATGGTACGAGTCCTTGTCCATCGGTTCACCAGGGTCGATCTTATTCTGAATGCCGTCGAGTCCGGCCATAAGCATTGCCGCCATAGCCAGATATCCGTTGCAGGAATTGTCAGGAGGTCTGTACTCGAGCCTTTTCGTTCTGGGATTATCGGTATAAACTGGAATTCGAACACAGGCGCTGCGATTCCGCGCGGAATATACCAGGTTTACCGGGGCTTCGAATCCCGGGACGAGGCGCTTATATGAGTTAGTGGTAGGAGCCACTATGGCTGATAGTGAAGCCGCGTGCTTTAGCAAGCCGCCGGCATAATACTTGGCGATCTGGCTTATAAGAGCGTAGCCCTTGGGGTCGAAAAATACATTTTCTTTGCCCTTGAACAGGCTCTGGTGGACATGCATGCCCGAGCCGTTGTCTTCGAAGACGGGCTTGGGCATAAAGGTGGCTACCTTATTATTCTTCTTGCACATGTTCTTGACGATGTATTTATACCACATCATCTGGTCACCCATTCGAGTCAGCGCCTGAAACTTCATATCTATTTCGCATTGTCCGGCAGTGGCTACCTCATGATGGTGAACCTCTATGTGGATACCGGTCTTAATCAAGGTCTGAACAATTCGTGACCTCAAGTCTTGCAGCGAGTCGTGAGGCGGTACCGGGAAATAGCCTTCTTTGTAACGTGGTTTGTATCCCAGATTGGGGTTTTCTTCTTTGCCTGTGTTCCAGTCTGCTTCGACTGAATCTATATAGTAGAAGCCGCAGTGCTGGTTCTGACGGAAGCGGATATCATCGAAAATGAAAAATTCCATCTCGGGACCCCAGTAGCTGATATCTGCTATGCCTGTAGACTTCAGATATTTCTCGGCTTTCTTGGCGATGAATCTCGGGTCGCGGGTATAAGGCTTTTTGGTCAGCGGGTCATGGATATCGCAGATGATGCTCAGTGTGGGGACCTCGCATATGGGGTCGATAACGGCTGAATCCGGGTCAGGGATAAGTATCATGTCGCTTTCCTGTATGGCCTGAAAACCGCGAATGCTGGACCCGTCGAACCCTATACCATCCACCCAGATGCCCCTGGTGGGGTCATCGATTTCGGCAAGCTCGCTGACCGGTATGGAAAAATGCTGCCACAGCCCCGGCAGATCGTTGAACTTAAGGTCTACAAACTCGATGTAATTTTTCTTTATGAAACTTGATATTTCTTCCGGTTTCATGATTCCTCCTTGATTTTTTCTATTTGGCTTGGGCCACTGCTTCGCTGATATCGGCGGTTCTTACCCGTACGGCACTGTCTACGGGCAAGACAAATATCATGCCATCACCTACCTTTCCTGTTCTGGCCGACTTACAAATAATGTCGACAGCAGTTTTGCATTCATCATCGCTGCACACAATCTCGAGTTTTATTTTTGGCAGGAACTCCACTCGGTATTCGCCGGCACGCCACTGTAAGGCAATGCCCTTCTGGCGACCGCGACCGCTCACCTGGGTTAGGGTCATGCCCAGAATGCCCCTGTCTTCGAGAGCTGATTTCACGTGTTCCAGCTTTTCAGGTCTGATAATCGCTTCTATCTTTTTCATTGAGATACTCCTCCGTAAGCTCTTTCACCATGCTGTGATATATCAAGTCCGACTACCTCTTCATCTTCTTTTACACGAAGGCCCATGGTTGCTTTCAAAATTGCAGCCAGCACCCAGGAAATCACAAAGGCGTAAATGGCGATGGCGGCAATAGCAACTAGCTGAATTAGAACCTGCCTGCCGTTTCCGTCTATTAAGCCGGAAGCTGCCGGATTGACAGCCGCCGTAGCGAAAATACCTGCAGCCAAAAGGCCCCAGGCACCACCGACACCGTGACAGGCGAAGACATCGAGCGACTCGTCTATCTTGTTTGCCCTGTTACGCCACAGCATTACATAATAGGAGAGCAATGCAGCTACTACTCCAATGGGTATAGCCGCCCATGGCTGGACAAAACCGGCAGCTGGTGTAATTGCTGCCAGGCCAACGATAGCGCCGGTGGCTGCACCAAGTACGGAAGGCCGGCGATTGATCCAACCGAGTATCATCCATGTAAGAGCAGCGGTAGCACCTGCTGTGTTTGTGGTCACAAATGCGCTGGAGGCCAACCCGCCTGCAGTAACGGCACTGCCGGCGTTGAAGCCGAACCAGCCGAACCAGAGTAGTGCCGCGCCGAGGATGACGTAAGGTATACTGTTGGGCTCCATCGTCTCCTTTTCTTTGAATCCCAATCGCGGGCCAAGCACCATAGCCAGGGCCAGAGCCGATATACCCGCATTCACATGGACAACGCCGCCGCCGGCGAAATCGAGTGCTCCCAGTCCAGCGAGCCAGCCGCCGCTGCCCCATACCCAGTGGGCTACGGGGCAATAGACCAGAGTTAGCCATAGGGTACCCAGAACCATTAACGCACCGAATTTGATACGCTCGACCACCGCACCTGTCCACAGGGCTACGGTGATGATGGCGAACGCAGCCTGAAAAATCATAAATGCCAGGTGGGGCACGGTAGTGGCGTAAACGGATGAAGGGGTCTGTCCAACGCCCGTGAGGCCGATCCAGTCAAGAGCCCCGATGATGCCGCCTCTATCGGGACCGAAGCTTATGCTGTAGCCGTAGATGACCCATATGACGGATACCAGAGCCAGTATGGCGAAGCTCATCATTATGGTAGAAAGGAGGTTTTTCCTTCTCACCATACCGCCGTAGAAAAATGCCAGGGCAGGTGTCATCAGCATTACCAGCGCCGTCGATATCAATAACCAGGCAGTATCGCCAGAATTAACCGACATCTGAATCCCTCCTATTCAGTTGATGACCTATGCTCTTTTTTATTACGCCGGCATCGCTTGTATCGACCTGTTCATCCGTCTTATGGCTGTTCTTTCCCGTCGAATATTGGCTGTTTTCATGACCGGCTGCTTTGGACGAAAGAATTGACAGCAGGCCAAGAGTTCGATAAATACCATTCGCTTTAGATATTTGAGTCAGGTCTTTATACATGGCGCTGCCTTACAGGAATAATACCAGCCGAATATTTCACGGATATTACGACTTTGTTACATCCATGTTACGAATATCAACATCAGGCTATACCTCCATAAGCCCGCTCTCCATGTTGAGATATATCGAGTCCGACTATCTCCTCATCTTGCTGCACGCGAAGTCCCATGGTGGCATCGAGGATTTTCGCCAGCACCCAGGAAACGCCAAAGGCATAGACCGCGACTACAAGAATAGCTGCGAGCTGGATGAATACCTGTCTGGGGTTGCCATTTATCAGTCCCGAGCCCGCCGAATTGACGGCGGCCGTAGCGAAAATGCCTGTAGCCAGGGCTCCCCACATTCCGCCAATACCGTGGCAGGCAAAGACATCGAGCGACTCGTCTATCTTGTTCGCTTTGTTCCGCCAGATCATGACATAGTAGGAGAGCACTGCCGCTATAGTCCCTATGGGTATGGCCGCCCAGGGTTGGACGAAACCGGCAGCCGGTGTAATCGCTACCAGTCCGACAACGGCGCCGGTGGCCGCACCCAATACCGATGGTCTGCGGTTGGACCATCCCAGCAACATCCAGGTAAAGGCAGCCGAAGCCGCCGCTGTGTTAGTGGTAACAAAGGCATTGGAGGCCAGACCTCCTGCGGTTAGCGCGCTTCCGGCGTTGAAACCGAACCAGCCGAACCAGAGGAGAGCGGCGCCCAGGATAACGTAAGGTATATTGTTGGGCTCCATGGTCTCTTTTTCCTTGAATCCCAGTCGCGGACCGAGAACCAGAGCCAGGGCTAAAGCCGATATCCCCGCGTTTACGTGAACAACGGTGCCGCCAGCGAAATCAAGCGCTCCCAGCCTGGCTAGCCAGCCTCCACTTGCCCATACCCAGTGTGCCACCGGGCAATAAACCAGAGTAAGCCACAAAGCACCGAAAACTAGTAGTGTGCTGAATTTTATACGCTCAACCACCGCCCCCGTCCAGAGTGCTACCGTGATAATGGCGAACGCAGCCTGAAAAATCATAAATGCAAGGTGGGGCACGGTAGTGGCATAAACAGTTGAAGGGGTCTGCCCGACGCCCGTGAGGCCGATCCAGTCGAGAGCGCCGATGATGCCGCCTCTATCGGGGCCGAAGCTTATGCTGTAGCCGTAAATTACCCAGAGGATTGAGACCAGGGCTAGTATGGCGAAGCTCATCATGATGGTTGATAGAACGTTCTTATGTCTCACCATACCGCCGTAGAAAAAGGCCAGGGCAGGTGTCATCAGTATTACCATAGCTGTAGATATCAACAGCCAGGCGGTGTCGCCGGAATTGATAGACATTTTAGAACCTCCAAAAATTATTCATGCCGGTAGACGGCCCTAGATACAGAATACCAGCCGAATATTTCGAAGGCATTACAGCGGTGTTAAAACCGTGTTACATGATTTGGGGTAGACCTATCCTTACGGAACGGGAAAATAGATTCCGCTCATGGTGAGCTTGTCGAACCATGGCGGACTACAACAATTCACCCTTCGACAGGCTCAGGGTGAGCGGAGATATGGCTCCCGGGGTTGGGCTTTATTTTTGCAATTACAAGCTAAGTGTGGCAATGGTAGGTGGAGGAAATGAGGGGGTGGATTAACCAGTGAACTTATAGCCTATATTTCTGACTGTCTCAATGAAAGTATGGTCGGCGTCCTCTATCTTGCTTCTCAGTCTTCTTATGTGCACATCTACCGTCCTGTCGCCGCCGTAATAATCATAGCCCCATACTTCATTTAGCAGAGCCTCGCGGGTAAAAACCTTACCCTTGTGGCGTAAAAGAAACTTCAGCAACTCGTATTCTTTGAAGGTGAGAACCACGAGCCTGCCGTTAACCGATACCTCACATCTATCGACGTCTATAACTAAATCTCCACCTCTGACGGAGTCCTGAACAGCTTCTTTTTTAGTCCGGTTCACAAGCCGCTTTATTCTCGTGGCCAGCTCGGGCAGGCTGAATGGCCTGACAACGAAATCATCAATATCGAAGTCTGAATCAACGCCGTCGAGAATTCCCTTGGGCATAAGCGCAATAACGGGTAGATTTGCGGACGATTTTATTTTGGGAAGTTCCGATTTTATACCGTACCATGATGAAGCGGATAAACCCTCAGCGTCCACGAGTACTACGTCAGGCACTTCATGTTTTGCTACATCAACGGCGATATCGGCGTTGTCGGCAATCAAGCAGGTAAAACCCATTTGCCTGAGTACTGAGTCAAGCTCTCTGGCTGCTTCTAAATTGCCGGTTATTACCAGTACCTTCTTCATGGCCGAACCTATTGCGCTATTGCAGTTTATTACAGAGCCCAGAAACTTCTCAGTTTGCCTATATCTATAATACCGTTCATCGGCTTGCAGGTCACTTCTATGCCTTTTTCGGCAACGGCGGCTACGGCATTCAGCCCGCTGGGAAGCGCCATACCGATCATATTTGACCTGGCCGGGACTTCGCATATCGGCTCGCTGGAGCTTCCTACTACGACTAAATGACAAAGGTTGAGCGCTTTGAACTTGTTTAGAACCGCTTCGGTGGCCGACCTTGAAGGCATCGGTACTTCGTGGAAGCTGGCCAGCACCTTGCCCTCCCCCATTTTCACCGCTCCAGTCACGTTTGTCATTTTGCCAGCAACAAATATCTGGAAGGGATCGAGCGTACAGCCAGTGTATTCGATGAGTTCTACGAAACGCGCTGGTTCGTGATTTCTTATCTGGAGCAAGCCGCCGAATCTGGAATCTATAGGTATGCCGGCCTTGAGCAACCCGCCGACAACCGCGGCGCTGCACACCGTGGCCAGTCCCATTTTGTCTTCGGGTATGGTCATCTCCCCCAGCCTCTCGCCACCTGATGCGACAGCAACCAGATTACTGGTGCAGTAGCCGGAGGCAAAGACATCTCTCATTATATCCCAGGCTTGGGCAAACTGCTCTTTAGGGAATAAAGATACATCGACCGGAATATTTCCTGAAGATTCCTCCAGGTCGAACGTAGTCAGATAAGCCAACATCTCTATCCGGCCGGAGACAAAGCCTACTTTGTCATAGACAAGGGCGCTCTTCAACTCTTCGAGGCCCGGCTCGGTTATTGTTCTGCCGTCCCTCTGCCCGATTGGCCTGGTAAGACCTCGCTCATCCATCATTTTGAGATGATACCGCACTGTTCTCTCGTTGAGGTCTACACCCTGCTCCTTGAGACGACGGGCTATGACCCGGCCGCCCAGGGGATCCGTCGAATCGCTCAGAACTTTCAGAATGGCCGCTATCTTTCTTTCAACGTCACGAGTTTCCTGTCCTATCGTCATCTTCTACCCTCCTCTAGTAAGCGTAGAGCCTCCCGTATGGTCTGAGATAAAGTGGAAACAGCTTCATAAATTTATGGTTTAATATCTCCAACGCGTCGTAACCAAAATGCGTGGCAAACTCTCCAACATGCTTTCTTAAGTTTGCATAATCATTATCATCAAGCTCGGACACGCCTATTTCCTTCCCCAGTTGGTAGTCGCTGACGCTTCCTCTCAGATACATAACGCCGCCGTGCATACCGGTGCCGATGTAATTAGCCTTGTGAGTCTCGCCCTGCTTCAAATTCAAACCGAGCAGTATAAGAATGCCTCCGGCCATATATTCGCCCAGGAAGTCCTGAGCCGTGTCACCTATAACCAGTACCGGCTTTTTATCTCCGTATTCCTTCATATGTATGCCGGCGCGATAGCCTACACCCTCTTTTACGAATATCTTGCCGCCGCGGGCGGATAACCCGATAATATCGCCGGCATGGCCATGAACGATTATCTCTCCCTCATTCATGGTATTGCCGCAGCCGTCCTGGGCGTTGCCCCGTACTGTAATGGTGGGCCCGTCCATGAACGCTCCTAGGTCGTTGCCGGGGGTGCCGAATATTTCGATTTCGATGGTTGTGTTCAAATCAGTGCCGATGTATCTCTGACCGTAGACATTGCGAAGCTCGATTTTACGGGTACCATTGGACGCAAATTCCCTCAGTTTCAGGTTGAGCTCCCGGGTCAGCAGGTCCTGAGCATCGATTTTTACTACAGAGTTAGTTTTTTTTCGGGAGTTGGTCTGTACCATTTTAACCTCCTGCCATCCGTACTCCGAGGATTTCCAGCTCGGTTTCGTTGAGCCCCACGCCTCTAAGCGCCAGCCGGTTACCCCGCAGGCTTTCGATGGCATTTATACCCATGCCGCCGAGTATATCTTTCAATTCAATGCTCCAGCCGCGAAGAAGGTTGGCTGCGCGCCTGGCGCCGATTTCAGGATTAATTCTCTTGGTCAAGGCCAGGTCGCTGGTGCAGATGCCCCAGGCGCATTTTCCGGTATGGCACTGCTGGCAGCAGGTGCAGCCCAGGGCCATCAGTGCCGCCGTGCCGATGTAAACGGCGTCGGCGCCAAGGGCTATGGCCTTGGCCACATCGCCGCTGTTCCTGATGCCGCCGGCAATCACTACCGACGCTTGATTTCGGATTCCTTCCTGCCTCAATCGCGTGTCCAGTGAGGCCAGCGCCATCTCAATTGGAATTCCCACGTTGTCCCTGATGATTTTGGGAGCTGCTCCGGTAGAGCCGCGCAGACCATCGAGAACTATCATGTCGGCTCCTGCCCTGACCATGCCGCTGGCGATAGCCGCTGAATTGTGAACGGCGGCTATTTTCACCGATATCGGCTTGGTATAGTTGGTAGCTTCCTTTAGTGCATAGACCAGTTGAGCCAGGTCCTCAATGGAGTAGATATCGTGCTGCGGCGCCGGTGACAGCGCATCTGTTCCATAGGGTATCATCCTGGTCTTGGCTACATCGGCGCTGACCTTCTCGCCGGGTAAATGCCCGCCGATGCCGGGTTTGGCTCCCTGGCCGATCTTAATTTCTACAATCCGGCCGGCATCCAGGTACTCGGGATGCACCCCGAACCTTCCCGAGGCTACCTGCACTATGGTGTTATTGCCGTATTTATATAGCCTGGGATGCAGGCCGCCTTCGCCGGTATTCCATAAAGTGCCGGCCTCGGTAGCCGCCCGGGCCA